>NZ_JBYVEB010000011.1:0-51664 GCF_058117085.1 Chryseobacterium sp. CG10_8
AAAATTTTATTCAAAATGACAACAAAATTAAAAATATTAGCTCTTTTTCTAATGTGTATGATCCAAATTAATGCACAGGAAAGTGATTTGCTTTTACATTTTGGTAAGCCCCCCAATTTTGATAAAAAGTTGATAAATAATTTCAGCAAAGTTGATACATTATTCAAATATTCAGGGACCTATCTCAACTTTTCAAAAGACAACATCTTATATTGGAGGTCTGCAATAGATCATCTTCACCATGCGTCAAAAACCCAAAACATAGAAGAATGGTTGAAATGGAATTGGTCAATCAATGAATATTATTCTAAAGATTGTAAATTAGTTAAAAAAGATTTATGGTTTATTGGAAATAATTATATGGAACAATG
Source organism: Chryseobacterium sp. CG10_8 (assembly GCF_058117085.1). Classification (NCBI taxonomy): domain Bacteria; kingdom Pseudomonadati; phylum Bacteroidota; class Flavobacteriia; order Flavobacteriales; family Weeksellaceae; genus Chryseobacterium; species Chryseobacterium sp. CG10_8. Next base: position 372 of record NZ_JBYVEB010000011.1, read on the forward strand.
GGATAATATATTTCCAAATATCTTGGAGTCTTATTTTTTGAGTAGAAATGGTTACTTAGAAAAATCTCAAAACATTGGCGATCCACTTTTCAGATCTACTTTTCAAGAAATTATTAGTGTACTTGAGAAAAATGGAATTAATCCTTTAGAACTTAAGATATCAGTATACTCCCGTTTGAGTAAAATTATTTCGCCAAAAGGATTTTATTGGGAATATTCTCCAACTAAAGTTCAAGGAGACCAAGTATATGTTCTAATTGATGATAAAACCCGTAAGGTTGTTATGAAGACCTTTGATACTTCTCCGCAATTTATAAGTAGTCTCCGTGTAGAAACCTATCTAAAGAAAAGAGAAGATTTATTTGATCCTGAGAAAAATAATTTCAAATTAGGTTCTAATGTTATTAGTGATGTTCCTAATGATATTAGAAATATTATTGAAAGAATATATCCCGACCATGCTCAAATAATTACTTACCCAATTTTAAAAGGACTATGGTTTGCACAAGTCTACATGAATGAAATAAACTATAATTTTAGTTTGATTTTTATAGATGATGATACCGGAGAGATTGTTCTTAATTCTGCCGATTACGAAAAAAGTTATCTGGGAGAAGAAGACTTCAAAAAAGATGTTAATAAGTTGCTTTTGAGATATTACGAAAAGAAGTGAATCAGGTTATTTATATTTTAAACCGCCTCCATTGGAGGCGGTTTTTGTTTTTTATTTCTCGTTGTAATTCATTAAATTTGTAAAAAGTAAAACTTATGCAAACTGCTGAAACTGCAAAAAAATCACAATATTTTATCGATCTCGAAAATCAACACGGAGCCCACAATTATCATCCACTTCCAGTGGTTCTTGATAGAGGAGAAGGGGTCTATGTTTGGGATGTTGAAGGTAAGAGGTATTTTGATTTTTTATCAGCTTATTCTGCAGTCAATCAAGGGCATTCGCATCCAAGGATTGTCGATGCTTTGGTGAATCAAGCACAACAATTGGCTCTTACCTCACGCGCATTTTATAACTCAAAATTAGGGGAGTACGAACAGAAAATCACTTCTCTTTTTGGATTTGACAAAGTCTTACCGATGAATTCTGGTGCGGAAGCAGTAGAGACAGCAATTAAAGTTGCCAGAAAATGGGCTTACGAGGTGAAAGGAATCAGAGGTAACGAAGCTAAAATTGTTGTTTGCGAAAATAATTTTCATGGTAGAACAACAACGATTGTTTCGTTTTCAAATGATCCAGACGCGCATAATAACTATGGACCATTCACCCCGGGGTTTATCAAGATTTCCTATAATGATACCAAAGAATTAGAAGAAGTTTTAGAAAATGATGCTCAAAATATTGCCGCTTTTTTAGTGGAACCCATTCAAGGTGAGGCTGGAGTTTATGTTCCGGATGAAGGATATTTGAAGAAAGCTTCGGAGCTTTGTAAAAAGTATAATGTTCTCTTTATTGCAGATGAAGTTCAGACCGGAGTAGCAAGGACAGGTAAGTTAATCGCTTGTCATCACGAAAATGTACAGCCAGATATTTTAATTCTTGGGAAAGCGCTTTCTGGCGGGATGTATCCTGTTTCAGCTGTGTTGGCTAATAACGAAATTATGAATGTTATCCATGCAGGTCAACATGGTTCTACTTTTGGTGGTAATCCTTTGGCTTGTGCTGTCGCAATGGCTGCATTGGATGTTGTGGAAGATGAGCAACTATCCGAAAGAGCAGGAAAGTTAGGAAAGATTTTCAGAAATGAAATTCAAAAACTGATAGGGAAAACTGATTTAATTGCGTCTGTAAGAGGAAAGGGTTTGTTAAATGCTATTATCATCAACGATTCTCAGCATTCGCCAACTGCTTGGAATCTTTGTGTAGCCTTGAAGGAGAATGGACTTTTGGCGAAGCCAACACACGGTAATATTATAAGATTGGCACCACCTTTGGTGATCAGTGAAGAAGAGCTGAAAGAGTGTCTTGCAATTATAGAAAAAACAGTTTTGGAATTCAAGAGATAGATGAATAAGGAGACGATAAAAATAAGTGGTCTTATTATCACTTATAACGAAGAAAAGAACATTCGAGATGTACTCGAATGTTTTGATTTTTGTGATGAAGTGATTGTCGTTGATTCATTGAGTACAGACGCCACAGTCTTAATTGCATCTCAGTTTCCAAAAGTTAAAGTCTATCAGAATAAATTCGAAGACTTTACGAAGCAAAGAAATTTTGCTTTGAACAAAGCCGAAAATGATTGGGTTATTTTTTTGGATGGTGACGAAAGAATTACAGATGCTTTGAAGAATGAAATTATCGAAACTTTGAAAAGGGACGATAAATCTGATGCCTATTATTTTTATCGTCAATTTTATTTTGAGGGCAAACCACTGAATTATTCTGGAACGCAGAATGACAAGAATTTCAGAATGTTTCGGAAATCAAAATGTCACTATGTTCCTGATAAATTGGTTCATGAAACCCTCTTAGTTGACGGAAAAATTGGTGTTCTAAAAAATAAATTATTGCATTTTTCCGTTTCGGATAAAGAATCTTATCGCAAAAAGATGTGGCATTATGGAGAGTTGAAGGGAAAAGAGTTGTATCAAAAAGGTAAGAAATATAGTATAGTTAGACAATATTCTAAGACTTTGTTTAAGTTTTTTAAGTCTTATATTTTGAATTTAGGGATCTTGGATGGACAGCCAGGATTTGAGTTAAGTTGGCTTCAGGCTTCATACGTTTATAAAACCTATGAATCCTTGAAAAATGAGGAAAAAAAACACTAAATTGGTTGAATGAAAATCACCGTCATCAGTTTTGATTTTTGGAATTATGATGCGCACATCGTTGATGTACTTAGAGAAAAAGGGATTGAAGCGCATCACATTAATATTGGGGCATATCGTCACAAAAATTTGGCTGCGCAAATCATTAATGCAGCATCTAAAACATTTCTTAAAAAGAACCTCAAAAATATTAATAGACAGAAGCTAATTCTTGAATCTCTCCAACAATTCGGACATCAAGATCAAATTTTGGTTATTAATCCAGAGCTGATACCAAGAGAAATTCACGAGAAGATAAAGTCTTATACTGACCGATATATCGCATATTTATACGATAGTTTGGCAAGGTGTCCCGCAGAGCACCTTTTGGATTTGTTTGACAAAGTTTTTTCTTTCGATAAGTCTGATGCCTTGCAGTATGGATTCCAAAAGATTACTAATTATAATTATCTTAAGGAAATATATTCTAACGTCAAGCCAGAATACGATTTAGTATACTTAGCTTCTTATGACAATCGATTAATTCAAGCGCAAATGATAGGGGAAAAAATTAGTGAGTTCGGGCGAACTTATCACTACTTTGTTCAAGGAAAGAAAGTTTGGAAAAAGAATACGACTAGTGCGCTTTTGGGTGCAGATGATGGCCATATAACATATAGCAAAAGCAGGATTGCTCTAGATATGGTACCTAGTTTCTATAGCAAAGCTAATGTAATTTTGGATTTGGTTAGAGAGAATCAGGATGGCTTGAGTTTCAGAATTTTTGAAGCGATGGCACTCAAGAAGAAGATTATCACCAACAATAAAAATATTGTGGATTACGATTTTTATAACCCTCAGAATATTCTTTTACTAAAGGATGATTTATCCAATCTTGATGCTTCTTTTTTCGAATCAGGTTATCAGGAACTTCTAAGAGACGTTTATGAAAAATATACTCTTGATACTTGGGTAGATACAGTGTTTGATTTGAAATAATGTTAAATATGGAAGATAAGTTTGATGGAAAGTCAATTTTGGTAGGAATACCAGATCATTTTGGTTTGCCAAAGAGGTTTCGCGATAATCTTGAGTTTTTAGGATTTCAGGTTTTTGAACTTCAGCACGACAATAATGATATTTCAATTCCGTTAAAGGATAAACTTTATCACGGCTATAAGAAGATTTTTAAAGGTGATAAAACACATAAATCGAAAATTAAATCTGAGCTTAAATCAGAAAAACAGTTGAAGTACTTGCAATATATCAATCAGCAGATTGATTATTGTTTAATTATTAGGCCAGATCTTTTTGGAAAAAAGGTTCTTGAATCAATTGACAGGATGTGTAAGGTTAAATGTGCTTATCAGTGGGATGGTATGGACAGATTTCCATTGGCGAAGACTTTGGTTCCTTATTTTGATAGATTTTTTGTTTTTGATTCTAATGATGTCATTATCGATAAGGGATTACGGTTTACTACCAATTTTTATTTTGATGACTTTATTGATGATACACCATTGTGCAATGATGTTTTTTTTGTTGGAACTTTTTTTCCAGATAGAATTGAGCTCCTTAATACAATAGCCAAAAAAGTATTTGAATTGGGGTACAAAACTGATATTACCATTCTTGGGAAGTATAGGAAAATAAAGAAATATAAAACTGATTACCTTCAAATTACCAATAAGTTTCTCTCATTTGATGTGAACATTAATAAGCTTAGACAAAGCAAGGTTATTTTAGATTTTGCTAATTCGGTTCATCATGGATTATCATTCAGAACCTTTGAAAGTATTGGTTATGGTAAGAAATTAATTACCAATAATCCTTTGGTTAAAGAGTTTGATTTTTATAATCCCAATAACATCTTGGTATTCGAAAACGAAAATATTGAAGGATTGGAAGATTTTCTCAAAGCTCCCTATGAAGAGTTAGATAAGCAAATTGTTGCCAAATATTCTTTTAGTAATTGGATTAGTTATATCCTTGACATCGAACCTTATCAAACTTTAGATTCTTAAAAAGTGAAAACTTCCATAGCACTATGTACTTATAATGGGGAAAAGTTTCTCAGTCAACAATTAGATTCGATTCTCAATCAATCTGTCTCAGTTGATGAAATTGTTGTTTGTGATGATGGATCATCAGATTCAACCGTTGCAATTTTAGAAAACTATGCATCCAATTACCCAACTATCTTTAGATTTTGCATTGCTGAAAAAAATCTTGGTAGCGTCAAAAATTTTGAAAAAGCGATTCAACTTTGTTCTCATGATATTATTTTTCTGTCTGATCAGGATGATATTTGGGAAGAAAATAAAGTGGAGGAGGTTCTTTCAGTATTTAAGAGCAGTAAAGATATTGACGTAATTTTCACTAATGGTATAGGAATTGACGAACATGGAAATTCTCTCGATTTAATGGCAATTTGGGATGTTCCTAGTCTTATAAAGAAACATGGCGATGTACTCAATTATTACGATGTGATTAGTGTTGTTGGAAATATTTGTACGGGAGCAACTATGGCATTTCGATCTAATTTTGTTAACGGATTTTTACCAATACCTAGAGTTAAAGGTCTTCATCATGATGAATGGATTGCGTTAAAGAGTTCAAAGGAAGGGAAATTGTATTTTGTTGAAGAGAAGCTATTACAATATAGAAAACATGACGAACAACAGGTAGGAAGTGTTTTTTTTAATCGAGAACAAATAGATGAAATTGTAAAGTTTTATAATATTGACAGTAGACAGAAGCTTTTTTCGGATGAAAAGAGAGCATTAACACAAATGGTTAATTCTTATCATGTTGCAAGTGAAAGAGCACAACAAGCAAATGTTTACAATGATTTTTTTGAGGCACAAAAAAGAGATATAAAAAACAAATATTTTGAAGTGAAGAAAAGGATGAAAGGAAAATATCCTATCCGTTTTTTTATTTTAAATATCTTTGATAAAATAAAAGGAAAAAGACAATTATGAGTGAATTTGGTATCAATATATCTGGCTATATTAATAAGCAGTTTGGACTTGGTGAAGGAGTAAGATCCAACATCAGAGCTATAAAAACTACTGATATTCCTTTTGTGATTAATGATTTTAATATCAAGATTCCAGAATTTATTCCCGAAGAAAAAATTGAAGATTTGGACAATGATAATCCATATATGATCAATCTTATTCAGATTAATATTGATCAATTGGAACAGGTTGTTACAACAGTTGATAAGTCTTATTTTGAAAATAAATATAATATCGGTTTCTGGGCTTGGGAACTTGAAGAATTTCCTGAGGAATCGAAAGTTTTCTTCAATCTCTTTAACGAGATATGGGTTCCAAGTAATTTTTGTACCGAGGCAATTTCTAAAGTTTCGCCTATTCCAGTTTTAAAATTTATGCATTCTATTGAAATTGAGGAACCAACAATGAGCAGAAGAGATTTAGGTTTACCAGAGGAAGCATTTATTTTTTATGGCATGTTCGACTATCATAGTTCAATGGCGAGGAAAAACCCAATTGGAATCATTGATGCATACGAAAAAGCTTTTGGTAAAAATAATAAAGAGGTTGTTTTAGTGTTAAAATCTTCGATAAGCAATGATTTTCCGGGGGAAAAAGAAAAGCTATTAAAAAGAATAGGTGATAATCAAAGTATTATTGTGATTGAAGAAATGATGGATCGCAATAAGTTATACAGCATGATGAATTCTTGTGACTGTTTTGTTTCATTACACAGATCCGAAGGTTTTGGATTGACTATGGCTGAAGCGATGTATCTTGGAAAGCCAGTTATTGCAACAGGATATTCTGCCAATAATGAATTTATGAATCTTAACAATAGTTTTTTGGTAAAATACAAAATGGTGAGTACAGGAACTGATTATTACTACACATCAGGCAAGGAAGTCTGGGCTGATCCCGATATCAATCATGCTTCAGAATTAATGAAGTATGTCCAAGAAAATCCCATTGAAGCCAAAAAAATTGCAGAAAAAGGTAAAAGTGATACGCACGAAAATCTTAGTCCTCAAAAAATTGGAAAGAAGATCGATGCAAGATTAAAGATTATTAGAGATGAACTGTATCCAAGACTTGATACAGGAATGACATCTAATAAAGAGGCACTTTTAGAGGTTGAAAATAAACTTTTGCAACAAAAAATTGACAAATTGAAAGGCTACTCTTCAATAAAAATGAAATTAGCTTTCAAGAATCTTCAGAATAAAATAATGGGAAAAAATAGAAAATATATGTGGGAGTAAGCTTTTTAAGCTTCTCCTTTTTCTATGATGTCGTACAAGTTATTTTGTTGCGTTTGCTTAACAATTTCCTTATTATGAAGTAGACAGAATTTTTCGTTTTCTGCAGGTAAAAGGAAAAGCCTCTCAAAGTTGTAAAGTTCTTCATGAACTTTGTTTTTCCAAAATATTTTACCGTTGAGTTTGAATAATCTTTGCTGATAATCTGGGTAATTAATGTAACCTTTTTCGTTGATTTTCCAATTCCATTTTTTGATGTGTTCAGCAGTAATGCCGCTTACTGTATTTATTCTTGGAACAAGAAAACAATCAAATTTTTGATGCTTTTTTAGAATATATTTGATGTTTTCAATAAGAGAAGGTTTTGGGACTTCGTCAGCATCAATCTGAAATAGATAGTCTTTGCTCGCTTTTGCAATCAAATTATTTTTGAAAGTAGCAAAGTCACCATTAAGTTGAGACTCGATTCTTATTATTTTTGAACCGAATTTTTCTAAAACATGATCAACTTCTATATTTCTGTTGGTGACATCTTGCAATACAATGACTTCATCATTCTTTCCTATAAGAGGAATGAGGAAATCTAGTAAAGTTTGTATTTCTTTTGCTTCATTACAAACAGTAATTCCGTAAGATATTGTCGGCTTGTAGAAAATTTTTTTAAGGAAGGAATTCATAAATTACGTATGATAAGTGTTTTTTCTAACCGGGTAGGTTGTTTTGCATGAATGGAAATCTTTGGTAAATATTTTTTGAAAATTCCATTGAAAATGGTATTAAAGAATGAATCTTTATATCTCTTAGCGACAACTTTTTCTGTAATGATGTCAGATAAATTTTGTAAAATATGTTCTGTTTTGTGATTAATGTGATTGTCATCTAAATAAACCATCACCTCATGCTGTTTTATTCTTGAAATTGCGTGAACTCTTTCTTGAAGGTTAATTGCAGTGTTCGGTTGTTCTTCCTCAATATAGTTTTCAGATGAGAAATCGGTATATAAATTTGTAGCAAGAGGTTCGATTTTTTTAACACTTTCCAAAGTTCCGTTTTTTAAGATAATTCCAATATCGTATTTAGCTCTGCTTTTAGATGAATTGGGGAATCCCCATTTTCTTAAAAAATTTCGTTGGGACTTTTCTTCTATAATTTGCGTTTTTGCTTTATACTCATCAGAAAATCTCGAAGTTTTACTTACGAAATGATATGCCAAAGCATTTTTTAATGTTAATGTCTTTAGACCGTTAAGTTTTAGACGGAATATTAGATCATCATCCTCACAAAACATTGGATTGAATAAAGGATCTAGGCCACCAATATCTATTAAGCTCTGTTTTTCCACACAAAGAAAAAATGAAATGTCAGAGGAGGGAATACATTGATTTTTAAAATTAATTTCAATGTGTTTTTTTTCAAATTCAAAAAAACCTTCTTTGTCAAAAGTTTCGTATTCGTCACCAAAATTTTTAGTAGTTTTCCAATCACGATGATCACCTTCAAAAATTGGTGGTTCAACAAGCGAGTAATATAATATCGTGTTTTTAACCAATTTTTTTTGTAAATTTTCTACGAAATGTTTTCCAAGAATCATATCATTGTGAAGAAAAACAACATAAGGATTACTTGCAAGTTCAATTGCCTTATTGTAAGTACTAGATAAAGTCTTACTTTCTTCAGAGAAAAAAAATTTGATATTATTATCAGTTAAAGAATCAAGCCATTCATGAGTTCCGTCTGTACTTCCAAAGCTTACAAAAACAATTTCATTTTCGGGGAAATTTTCTCTCGTGGTTTGCAGAAAAAATTTTGTATAAGGGAGATTGTTTTTAATCCCAACCAAAAAAGAAATAGATTTCATTATTTGTTGCTATAGTATTTTTCTAAAACTTTTAGACTACAATAATCCTCGACATCTTTGTCAAAAAACTGCTCACAATATTGGTGAGCATTTTTAATAATTTCACGACATTTATCAGGATGAGAAATGTATAAATTAAGTTGCTCTTCCAAATCAGAAAAATCATCTTTAATTTCGATATAGTGTTTTCCTCCAATTAATTTACCTTCCATAAACCAAGTTTCATATTTTGGTTTTGGCATGACCGCAATTGAATTAGAAGACATAATCCACTTGAGATTAGTAGCCACATCATTCCCTTCTAGACTCAGGATGAATTTGTATTCTAAATGTTCTTGAATTGAAATTTTTGGTTTAATCCAATCAGTATTCCCGCCTTGTTTGTTCACTTGTCCCAAGTCGCAAAGAAGATGGTCAAAATACTGTTCGTAGAAACGATATCTATGTTCTTGATATACAGCAGCACGACCAATCAGAATGTCTTTTTTGGAATCAAAAGATTGGTCATCTTTTATCCAAACAAAATGTCTTGCTTTATCTAGGTTGAGAAGAACACTGTTTTGATTGTTTTCAGAAATAGGTCTACTTTTTACAATAGAGGGAAATTCAGGAATGTGGATAACATCACCAAAAACATAATTGATGCAAAGATTCTTGTCAAAAAATCTTGCATATTCATAGGTGTCAAAATAATAAGCTTTTGGTGTTTTTGGATGTTTAAGATCCTCTATTTTATTGCATTTTTCATTCGATATAAAACTAGCTTTGCAATAATATTCTATCCTTTTTTTTGATTCCAAAAGCTGTTCCTTAGTTAGTTTCGATTCTAATTTAGAGATTAGCTTTTGATTATCATAGAATGGAGGTAAAAGAAAATTGAGATATCCTTTTAGATAATAAAAAAACTTAATTTGTTTTTCGATTTTCATTTAGGATTTATCTACTGTAATCGTCTTCAATTCTCACGATATCATCTTCACCAAAATAAGTTCCAGTTTGAACTTCAATAATCGACATTCTTTCGGTAGTACGGTTTTCCATACGATGTTTTGCTCCTAAAGGAATAAAAATACTTTCGCCATATTTTAAATGGTGTTCTTCACCGTCCAAAATAACAACAGCTTCGCTTTCTACAACAGTCCAAAACTCTTGTCTTTTATAATGGAATTGATAAGATAATCTTTGACCAGGGTTTACCTCAATTCTTTTTACTTTAAAGTTTTCTTCGTCTTGTAAAACAAAATATTTTCCCCAAGGTCTTTCACCGATTTCTAGCATAGAATAAGTATTTGGTGCAAAACTAAATAAAATATTTGAAATTCTGTAAACCTTCTTTTTTTCATTAAATTTGCATGCTAAAATTTACAGAGAAAATGAGCAAAGTGAGAGTGCGTTTTGCACCAAGTCCAACCGGACCTTTACATTTAGGAGGAGTAAGAACAGCCTTGTATGATTACCTTTATGCAAAAAATCAAGGAGGTGATTTTGTGTTAAGAATCGAAGATACAGATACCGCAAGATATGTTGAAGGAGCAGAAGAGTATATTATGGAAGCGTTGGAATGGTGTGGGATTATTCCTGATGAAAGTCCAAAACATGGAGGGAAATATGGTCCATACCGACAAAGCGAGCGTAGAGAAATCTATGATCGATATACTGAACAAATTCTAAAGACTGATTATGCTTATTTGGCTTTTGATACACCAGAAGAATTGGAAAAAGTAAGAAGTGAATATGAAGCCACAGGAGAGGTGTTTTCTTATAATTATTTCACAAGGAATGAAATGAGAAACAGTGTTTCACTTTCGGAAGTGGAAGTTCAAAATTTATTAGATGCTCAAGTTCCTTATGTGGTAAGGTTCAAGATGCCATTTGATAGGACTCTTCAGATGCAAGATATTGTTAGAGGAAGTTTTTCTGTCAATACCAATACTTTAGATGATAAAGTATTGGTGAAAAATGACGGAATGCCAACCTATCATTTTGCTAATATTATTGATGACCATGAGATGGAGATTTCTCACGTCATTAGAGGAGAAGAATGGTTGCCTTCGATGCCACTTCACGTTTTGTTATATGAAGCAATGGGATGGACACCTCCGCAGTTTGCCCATCTTTCTTTGATTTTGAAACCCGAAGGAAATGGTAAATTGAGTAAACGAGATGGAGACAAGTTTGGTTTTCCGGTATTCCCACTTGATTTTACAGATCCAGCTACAGGTGCGGTTTCTAAAGGATATCGCGAAGAAGGTTATTTGCCTGAGGCTTTTGTCAACTTTTTGGCATTGTTGGGTTGGAGTCCAGCTGATGACAAAGAGATTTTGAGCTTGGAAGAGATGGCGAAAGAATTTGATTTGCACAAGGTTCACAAGTCGGGAGCAAGATTTAGCAAAGAAAAGGCAGTTTGGTTCAATCATCAATATCTTCAAAAGAAATCAAATGTAGAAATTCTCGAACTTTTGAAGAGAGATACTTCAATTAGTTTTAATCTCTCAGAAGAAAAATTATTGAAAGTTGTTGCTTTAATGAAAGAAAGGGCAACATTTGCCAAAGATATTATTGTAGCAGGAAGATTCTTTTTTGAAGCGCCCTTAACCTATGATGAAAAAGCAGTGGGTAAAGCATGGAAGGAAGATACTTCTGAAATTTTGAAAAACCTTTCAGAAAGACTTTCGGCAATTGATTTTAATGCTGAAGATCTTAGGAAAGAGGTGCATGATTTTGCGGAAGAAAAAGGACTTGGGATGGGAAGAGTAATGATGCCATTAAGATTAGCATTAGTTGGAGAGCTCAAAGGTCCAGACGTTCCTGATATTATGGAAGTTCTTGGAAAAGAAGAAACTACAGAGAGAATGAAAAATGCTGTACATAATATTCAATAAATTGTCTTTATTTTCATAAATTTGAAATCTAATTCTACACGAACTATGGAATACTTAGAATTCGAGCAACCGATTAAAGAATTGATGGATCAATACCAGAGTTGTTCTCTACTTGGAGAAGATGCTGGAGTGGATATGAAACTGGCTTGTTCTCAAATTGAGGACAAAATTGCTGAAAAGAAAAAGGAGATTTATGGGAATCTTACCCCTTGGCAGAGAGTACAGTTATCCAGGCATCCAGATCGTCCTTATACTTTGGATTTTATCAAAGGAATAACGGATCCGGATAGTTTTTTGGAGCTTCACGGAGATCGTAATTTTGCTGATGATCCAGCGATGATTGGTGGTATGGCAACTATTGATGGACATCGTGTAATGTTAATTGGGACCCAGAAGGGTAGGACGACTAAAGAAAGACAGTATCGTAGATTTGGGATGAGCAATCCAGAAGGATATAGAAAGGCGTTGCGTCTAATGAAGTTGGCTGAAAAGTTCAAGATTCCTGTGGTTACTTTGATTGATACACCGGGAGCATATCCGGGTTTAGAAGCAGAGGAAAGAGGGCAAGGGGAAGCGATTGCAAGAAATATTTTTGAAATGACGATGTTGAAAACCCCAATTTTTTGCTACATCATTGGAGAAGGAGCAAGTGGAGGAGCTTTAGGAATTGGAGTTGGAAATAAAGTATATATGTTGGAGAATACTTGGTACACGGTAATTGCGCCAGAAAGTTGTTCTTCGATTCTTTGGAGAAACTGGAACCACAAAGAAGATGCAGCGAATGCCTTGAAATTGACTCCGAATGACGCTTTAGAACATCATTTTATAGATGGAATTATTGAAGAGCCACTTGGTGGAGCTCAATATGAGCCAGCTGTTGCTTACAAAAACCTTAAAGAATCTATTTTGCAAAACATGAAAATGTTTTCTAAGTTTTCAGGAAAGGAATTAGAGCAACAAAGACAAGACAAGTTTATTGCAATGGGGCAATTTAAAGACTAATTAAATTATTAAATATCATAGGAAAAGGCGAATCTCGGAGAGATTCGTCTTTTTTTAGTTAGAGCTCAAAGTAATGGATATATCGCTATTTATTTTTTTATTAGAAGCGTATTTGGCATTACAGACACTAGATGAAACTGCGTAATCGCCTTTGTCAAGGAGAAGAGCGTTCTGTTTCATGGGAAGAACATTGAGACTATAACTTTTTTTACCAGAGAATTTTACTAATAAATTGCATTTGGAATTATTAACAATCTGTACGTAGGCCTCCTTCTTACTTGGATCGTTATCGAATAGATGAGAGAGGACTTTTGCGGTCTCCCTATCTTTTTCGTTAGAAATAGAAGTGATTTTATCGCTCTTAGTAGCTTTGATCGGAGTGCTCTTAACAGTACTTTTTGAATTTGATGCAGAAGGACTGTTCGTGACTAGATAGTAGAGTTTTTCTTTTAACTCTGGTGTTTTTTCATGATTGGGATTTGCATTAATAAATTTCGCGATTTCACGAGTGTCAGTAGAATTTTTTATTTGCTCATATGATTTGTTTTGGCTTAGCCCAAAAACAAACAGAAGCCCAAATGTTAAGAAGAGTAATTTTTTTATCATCATTAGTGAATTGTGAATTTAATTAATACGCTCATTTATAACGTCAAAACTTTGTTTTTAGTTTGCACAATATTTCATATCTTTGTGGCGCTCAAATTTTGGGTTCAATTGAGAGTTGAAAATTAATAAAAATATATAATATGTACACACCAGTTGCGGCAGATGTTGCCAAACTAAGAAACATAACCGGTGCAGGAATGATGGATTGCAAAAAAGCATTGGTTGAAGCTGAAGGAGATTTTGATAAAGCAATTGAAATCCTTAGAAAAAAAGGACAAAAAGTTGCTGCTAACAGAGCGGATAGAGAATCTCACGAAGGTGCTGTTATCGCTAGAGTTAACGAAGATCATACTTTGGGAGCAATCATCGCTTTGAATTGCGAAACTGATTTCGTTGCAAAGAACGAAGCTTTCATCGAGTTAGCTTACGAATTGGCTGAACAAGCTATTTTCTATAAAGATAAAGAAGAATTTTTAGCTTCTGATTTCCACGGAATTAGCGTTGCTGAAAAATTAATCGAGCAAACAGGTGTAATTGGTGAAAAAATTGAAATCGGTGCTTTCGAAAGAATCGAAGGGGCTTTCTTAGGAGCTTATATCCACGCTGGAAACAAAATAGCTGCTATCACGTCACTTTCTGCTAATGTAGAAGGAGCGGAAGAAGCTGCAAAATCTGTTTCTATGCAGGTAGCTGCGATGAATCCAATTGCTTTGGACGAAACTCAAGTTTCTCAAGATACTATTGATAAAGAATTAGAAATCGAAAGAGAACTTCTAGTTAAAGAAGGTAAGCCAGAAAATATTATCGATAATATTTTGAAAGGTAAAATGCAACGTTTCTACAAAGATAACACTTTGGTTCACCAAGCTTTCATTAAGGATGGTAACATGTCAGTTGCTGACTATGTAACATCTGTTAACAAAGATTTGAAAGTTACAGGTTTTGCAAGAGTAAGCTTGTAATCTCGGTACTTCATTATACTAAAGCCTCCTAAAGTAATTTAGGAGGCTTTTTATATTCGATATGTCGACGTAAATTTCTATCTTTGGTAGCTATTTTTGTTCGGAATTCTTATGAAAAAAATAATATTTCTCTTTTTTATCCTCTTTTGGCAATTTGCGGCAGCTCAATTAGATACAGATCATTGGTTTGCACCGATGTCTTCAAGAGGTGGGACAGGTAATTACGAAGGATACTTGTACTTATCAACCAATGAAATAACACCTTTTACGGTTTCAATTTATAACAACAACTTGTTATATACTACAGCTCAAATAAGTAAAGGAAATCCGCAGTATGTGAGTATTCCGAAATCTTATATGATTGCTGAAGTCCAAAGCGAGCTGTTTACTACTGTTTCCAAAGGGATATATGCAAAAGGAGCCAAAAAGTTTTTTGCAAATTTTAGATTTGCTGTAACCAACCACGCCGAGATTATTACTTCAAAAGGTTTAGCAGGGATTGGAACCGAGTTTTATGTAGCGATGGCTCCTAATACAGCCGCTCCTAACTATGTTAATTCTACCGTTGGAATTATGGCAACTGAAGATAATACAACAGTGACCATGTCGGGTTACGACTCAGGAGTGGTATTTTCTGATGGTGTTGGTGGATTAAGCAGAACATTTACTCTTAATAAAGGGCAATCTTATATTATGGATGTGGTGATTGGTGCCTCTACAAGTAATTTGGATGGGCTTATCGGCGCAAAAGTTGTTTCAGACAAGCCTATTTCGATGACCAATGGAAATTTTAATGGAATCTATACAACTCAGAATTCTAGTAATAATGATATTCTAATGGATCAGTCGGTTCCTACTTCTAGGCTAGGTCAAAATTTTGTGGTGGTGAAAGGTAATGGTTCTATTACTACTGAAATGGAGCAGATTCTTGTTGTAGCTACAGAAGATAATACACAGCTTACAGTTAATGGTACTGCATATGGTGTAACTTTGAACGAGGGTGATTATATCCGACTTTTAGGAAATAACTATATGGATCAGGGAAATGGTCATTATAACATGAACATTTCTGCAACAGAGAATATATACGTTTACCAGCTTTTAGGTGGTACTAATACGGGGAATGTTTATGCAGTAGGAGGGTTTAATTATATTCCGCCACTTAATTGTTTTTTGCCCAACAAAGTTGATGAGGTTGGATTTATTAATACTATCGGTTCATCATCATATACTACGAAGCTTAATATCATAACCGAGACGGGGGCAACCGTAACTGTTAATGGAAGCGCAATCGCAGCGATAAACGGGCCTTATCCCGTGACTGGTAATGCGAATTGGGTCACATATTCGGTTCCGAATATAGCTGGTAATGTTACTGTGATCTCCAATAAAGCTACAACAGCTGGAATTGCGGCGGGAAGTGGTGCTGCTGGTTATGGTGGATATTTTGCGGGATTTTCATCAATTCCGGTAATCACAAAAACAGGAGATTGCTATTCGGGAGTATTGCTACAAGTCGATGATTCTTATGACTCCTACCAATGGTATCTTAATGGAAATCCAATAGCAGGAGCAACAAGTTACACTATCAATCCAGAACTTTATGGTGCTGGACAATATACAGTTATGATTGTGAAGAATAATTGTGGTTCGAAGCTTACAGGAGTTTACAATTATGTACTGTGTCCACCAATTACGACAACAACGTATAATATTGGTTCGTGTCAAAATAAAGTTATTAATCCTGTATTTACTACATCTACCCAGGTGATTAATCCTGCATTGACAAACATTGTGGTGTCACCTACTTCGGGTACGGCACTAATCAATAGTACAACAGGAGCGATAACATATACTCCTAATGCTACACTGACTACAGATACAACTGACTATTTTGTTTATTATATTGAAGGAACAGGAAATCCTGCAGACTTCGAATATTTTAAAGTATATATCAATATTGATGTTTTACAAGTTACAAATGGGACGCTTTCTTCATGCTCCAATGCTAGTGGAAACGGAACCTACAATTTAAGTAGTGTAAGTGTAACTCCTGATACAGGTACTTCCGTTCTTTATTTTTCCAATGCGGGGTTAACATCGGGGATTAGTAATTTTACTAACTATACTGCAGCAGCGGGAACAGTTTACACACAAGTAACTTCTTCTTTCGGTTGTACAAAAGTCGCGCAGATTACGCTAACTGTTCTTTCTACTCCAAATATTAATACCGCTAATTTTAATGGTGTATTTTGTGATGATAATTTTGATGGAATTATTCCAGTAACATTCTCATCAATTACACCTCAGATAGTTACTAATAGTGCTTCTTTTACTACCCACTATTATCTTAATCAAGCAGATGCTACAGCTGGAAATACCAATTATTTACCTAATAGTTGGACTTATAATACAACGACAATAGTGTACGTTAGAGTTGAAGATCCTAATGGAAATTGTCCACCTGCTTTGGGCCAGATTACTTTCTCTATAGGCAACAAAATAACCTTGTTAACAACTGCTGCGACAGCGCAGGTCTGTGATAATGACTTAGACGGTTCTACTCAAGTTGTTCTTAGTGATTACAAAAGTCTGTTTACGGCAGATCCGAGTGTTACTTTGAGTTATTATACTACCTTGGTAAATGCTCAGAATGAAACAGGAGCAATCTCTGCAACACAAACAATTTCTTCTGCAACGACTTATTTTATTAGATTTGAAAGCGCAACGAGTTGTCCGTCAATTGCTCAAATCACTTTGTCTATAAAGGTTCCTAAAAAATCGGATGTTCTTGTTAATAAACAAATTTGTCCAGACACGGTAGTCTCTTTGGATGCAGGGGTAGGATTTGAAAGCTTTCTTTGGAGCACTGGTGCTACAACGCAAAATGTTTTTGTTGGAGTAGGAACTTATTATGTAGATTTAGGATTCAATGGATGTGTATATCGACAGACAGTAGAGGTTACTGCTTTTGACTTACCGCAAATTACAGGAATAGATGTTAATAGCAATATTGCGACAATCAATGTTAGTGGTGGAACTTTACCTTACCAATATTCTACAGACGGTGTCAATTTCCAATATTCAAATATATTTTCAGGTTTACCGAAAGGACCATATCAAGTATATGTTATTGATGCCAATAATTGTACTTCTGTTACAGGTGAATTTTACATTCTCAACTTAATTAATGTTATTACTCCAAATGGCGATGGATACAATGATGTTTTGGATTACTCCGATTTGAAGGTTAAAGAAAATGTTAGTATAGAGATCTATGACCGTTACGGTTCGGTGGTACATCGTTCAACCAATGGTAATTATATATGGGATGGGAAACTTGGTGGACAACCTCTCAATAGTGGGACGTATTGGTATGTGATTAAATGGATTGAGCCATTAACAAAAAAACCAGCCGTGTTTTCAGGCTGGGTATTGTTGAAGAATCGTAATCAATAAGTAAGATATTATTCGAAAAGCTCCGTTGTATCGAGAACGGAGACTTTTCCGTCTTCGCATCTGATAGCTTCTCCAGGGAAATTCTGTATCATATGATAATCATGGGTAGCCATGACAACTGCAGCATTGTTTTCTAATGCAACGCGCTTAAGAAGACTCATGATTTCGTTAGAAGTTTCAGGGTCAAGGTTTCCTGTAGGTTCATCCGCTAGGATTAACTGAGGGTGATTAAGTAACGCTCTTGCAATAGCAATACGTTGTTGTTCTCCACCAGAAAGCTCGTGTGGCATTTTGTGTTTTTTGGTTTTCATACCAACGCTGTCCAATACTTCATTAATTCTCGTATCCATTTTAGCTTGGTCACTCCATCCTGTTGCTACTAGAACGAAGCTAAGATTCTTTTCAATTGTTCGATCAGAAAGTAATTGAAAATCTTGAAAAACGATACCCAATTTTCTTCTAAGGTTAGGGACGTCAGAGGTGCGCAAAGTCTTTAAGTCAAATCCAGCCACGCTACCACTTCCTCCCGCAATCGGAATATGTCCGTAAAGGGTCTTAAGAAGGGAGCTTTTACCAGAACCAGTTTTACCGATTAGATAGCAAAATTTTCCTTTTTTGATGTGCAAATCTACATGACTTAGTACTGTGAAATTCTTTTGAGCAATCGTTGCGTTACTCAGATTCACAATGTCTACTCCGCTTTCGTGTCTATGAGGCATTCCTGTTAATTAAGAATTAAAAATTAGTGATTATCGCCAACATCTGACGATAGCTTCAAAAGTAGTTAAAATTGTTCTTTTTTGCCCAAATTTTAGCAAATTTTAACAACAAAAAATGCTTGAAATTTCTTTCAAGCATAATTTTTATAAAAAATAAAGAGATTATCTCTTTGCGCGTGCTGCGCTCACGGTCAAACTCTTTCTGCCTTTTGCTCTTCTTGCAGCCAAAACTCTTCTTCCGTTTGGCGTAGACATTCTTTCTCTGAAACCGTGCTTGTTTCTTTTCTTTCTTTCGGATGGTTGGAATGTTCTTTTCATTGCTCTTTATTTTGGCTGTATATTTTTCTAACTTTTTGAGGTTGCAAAGATAATTAAATTTTTATTTTCAGCAAATAAATTTTTATTTTTTAATCAATTTTTGCTTTGGTATCTTTGTCGACACTTTATACAATTCCCTCTTTCATGTTTACAGCAAAGGAACTTACCGAAATTCAATCTTTATTGACGCCTCAAAAAAAAATTGTTATCGTCACTCATTATAATCCTGACGGCGATGCAATTGGTAGCTCTCTAGGGTTGAAACATTTTTTGAAGACAATGGGAGTTGAGGCAGAAGTCATTGTTCCTAATGATTTTCCAAAGTTCTTAAAATGGATGCCTGAAGCTAAGAAAATTACTATTGCAGATTATAAACGAAAGTTGGCTAAAGAACTTTTTTATGAAGCAGATGTGCTGTTTATTTTAGATTTTAATTCTTCAGAAAGAACAGGTCAATTGGTAGGACCGTGGATTGAAAGCTGTAAGGCAGTAAAGATTCTTATTGATCATCACCAGCAACCAGAGAAATTTGATTACATCTATTCGGATACGACCATTCCTGCAACAGCTCAAATGGTTTATCACTTTATCGAACAACTTCATGGAGAGGACAAAGTTAATTTGGATGTAGCGCAATGTCTTTATACTGGTATCATGACTGATACGGGCGGATTCAGGTTTCGTTCCACAAGTGCAACCACGCACAGAATCGTCGCTAACCTAATTGAGAAAGGGGCAGAGCCAGATACAATTACCTCTAATACCTGGGATAATAATACGATTTCTAGATTGCAGCTACTTTCTTTGGTTTTAGGCAGGATTGAAGTAACTAAAAATGGGGAAGTAGCAATTCTCTATCTCAAACGTAATGAATTGAAGGAATTAGGCTTTGAGAAGGGCGATACCGAAGGTTTTGTTAATTATGGGTTAAGTATTTTTGGAGTGAAGATGTCGGCTTTTTTCATGGAAGATTTGTACGATAATTTTATAAAAATTTCGTTCAGAAGTAAAGGGAATGTAGATGTCAACCAATTGTCCAGAAAATATTTTAATGGAGGAGGACATATTAATGCAGCTGGAGGCAAATATCTCAAAAATATCTACGATACCATCGAAGATTTCAAAGAAATAGTTTTAGACGAAGAATTGTAATTCTTTATACTAGAAGTAAAGCAATTAATGCCAAAATAGCCGGCAGAGCTTGTACAAAAAATATTTTTTTGGTCGCGGAAACTGCACCGTATACCCCTGCAACAATTACACACCCAAGAAAGAATATTCCAACATTTTTTGACCAAATCTCGTCCGAAATTACAAGTGACCAAATTAACCCGGCTGAGAGAAATCCATTGTACAATCCTTGATTGGCAGCGAGTCCTTTTGTCGGTTTGAAAAGTTCTTCCGGAAGAGCTGCTTTAAAGGTCTTTTTTCCTAGAGTTTCCCATGCGAACATTTCCATGTAAAGTATGTAAAGGTGTTCCAGCGCAACGAGGGCAATTAAAATTTTTGACAGTATTTCCATTAATTATTTTTTAGGGTTCATCACAATTGTAAGCTTCGGTTTTTATAAAGATTTTTTCAAAATTTTTGTTGGTTTCTTCATCGTGTTGCACGTGTTTCGATTGATAATTAGAACAATTTCCCCATCCAAAAGTAATGAGTTCTATCAGGGCGTAATCATAATAGTTTTCGCTCTGTGATTCTTGACGAAATTCTTGCATCACTTTCTCTGGAGAGGCATTTTTCTTACTTTCTTCGAGAGCAAACTCTTCCCAGACTTCGAGCAGATGTTTTTTGTCTTTACCATTAAGCACAGTTGCATATTTTTCGCAACCAGAATACTTATAGTTCAATAAAACCTTAGGATCAGAAAAAGCAAGGATTATTAATCCATCTTGTTCGTATTCCTCCACTAATTCTTGGTATTTGTTTTTTCTTGCTTCTTGCCAATACGGTATATCAACGATATCTAAATTTTGAAAAAAAACTTTTTTCTTTTCAAATTGTTGCGAAAGCTCTTGTAATAACTGATTTTTCTCTCGCCTCACTTTATCCAAATCTTCTAAATCAAAAACCGAAAAGTTATTGAGATTGATGGTTCCTAATACAGAATAAAGCTTATAGGTGTCTTCGATTTGTTTTGCGGAGTATTTTTTGGAATCATAGTATGCTTTGTGGTCACAAAGTTCTGAGCCATATTCAAATGTTTCAATAGAGTTGCCTTCTATGTTGATGTTATCCAAGGAGTCAGTCTCCGAAATCGAACCTTCAGTTTGTATACTGGCGGAATCTTGGTTTTTGGAAGAATCATTGATGTTACTAGGCTCTTTTGTACAGCTGAACAACATCAATAAAATGAAAAAATACTGAAATTTCATTTTCATTAAAGCATTAAATGTTTTGGTAAATTATGAAGTAACTCTGTATTGATAATTGCTGCGCAAACTTCGGGTTTTTCCCAATGTCCGTTATGTCCACAATCCAAGATGTAGGACTTGATATTGGTCTTGTCGGGAAGCTGGTTAATGGTGGTATCGGTACGGACGGCGTTATCATGTTTTCCAGCAATGACAAGAATTTTTGCATCTAGATTTTCCAAGGTTTCCCTTTTATCGGTTCTTTCAATCATTCCTTTTTGTGCAGCGAGGACCCCATCGATTTTGGTAGATAGTGCGATTTCTTTCGCAAGTGCGATTTTTCCTTCGAGGATATCTTTTTCGTTGGGGTTAAAAAAGTTTGGAATTCCTGCATTAACGTAGGTTTTGAAATTCTCTTCGATTACTTTCAAACTTCTTTTTCGGAGCTCCTTCTTTTCGTCGTCATCAGAAAAATAGGTGGAAAAAAATAGAGTCAAACTTTGCAAACTATCAGGAAATTTTTCTGCAAAAGCAAGCGAAGTATATCCTCCCATCGAATGTCCCAATAAATGGAATTTGTACAAGCCAAGCTTGTCTGTTACCTCTTTTACTTTCTCCGCCATCAATTCCATGGTGTGGGTTTCTTGGTACATCGGACTTCTTCCGTGTCCGGGTAAATCCACTTTTATTAGTCGAAATTTTTTCGAAAGATAATCTTGAAGATCTTCCCATATGAGTAGATTTTCCATGAAGCCATGAAGTAGTACTAGGTTTTCCTTACCAGTCCCATAGATTTCGTAGTTCAGCATCTCTTCTAGTTTAAATATTAAATAAAGATAGATAAAATTTTGAATCTATCGTTAAGAGACTGATGTATAAGCAATGGTTCTCAAATTTTAAATTTTATCAGAAGAATTCTAAGGAATAAATTTTATTACCCCGAAGAAAGAGACAACGCTGATGAATATCCATAAAAGGAACCCAAACAAGATAGGTTTGAGACCAATGTTTTTAAAGTGCTTGAAGGAAAGTCCTGTTCCAATAAGGAACAAAGCCAGCTTCAAACAGGTTTTAGAAAAAGTGAAAATATACGGAGATACATTTTTGAGAAACGGAATATAAGTGTTAAGGATAATGGCAAGTACAAAAAAGCCTATAAATAGTGGAAATTTGACTTTGGTTTCCCCTTTGTAGATGAAAGAAAAAATGATGGACAATGGGATAATCCAAAGTGCTCTCGCTAACTTGACGGTTGTTGCAATGTGAAGTGCTTCATCACCGAATTTGCTCGCTGCTCCTACAACAGAACTGGTGTCATGAATGGCAATAGCGGACCAAATTCCAAATTGATTCTGCGTCATTTGAAAATGTGTGCCAATTTCAGGAAACAACAACAATGCTAATGCGTTGAGGAGAAAGACGATTCCTAGCGCAACCGAATTTTGATTATTTTCTGCTTTGATAATGGGAGAGATGGCAGCGATAGCACTTCCTCCGCAGATAGCAGTTCCTGTCGATATAAGCTCAATCAGTTTTTTGTCGATTCTTAAAATTTTTCCTAAAATAACACCGACAATAAAAACCAAAATAATGGTGGTTACCGTAAAAAGAAATCCATTACTTCCTGCTTCTACCGCAGTTCTTAGATTGATACCGAAACCCAGTCCAATGATGCTATATTGAAGAATTTTTTTGGTGTAATCTCCCGTTTTTTTGAAGGCTGATTTCGAAAATACGTTGATATAGAAAATCCCCATCAATAATGCGACAGGTGGAGAAACGAATGGAAATAACGATAAAATCGCCAATGCAAAGAAGATGATATGTGGCCAATTTAGGGTTTTTTCCATACTTTATTGTTGGACTCAAAAATAATGAATTTATTTAGAGGCTAATGTAATATTTGTTACATTTTCCGTCTGCAAAATCTGTATTTTTGCCTAAAAAGAAAAGAAAAATGAAAATTATACCTTTTATATTAGTGGGAGCGTGCCTTAGTTTTGCGCAATGTACTTCTCCAAAAGCATCTGATTCTAAAGCAACTAGTCAAGCTGAAACTTCAGTTGGTCAAGAAAAAACTTTAAAGCAACAGGTTGCAGATGGAGCTATCATTGTTGATGTGAGAACACCTGAAGAATTTTCAGCGGGCAACTATCCAGGCTCTATTAATATTCCTTTAGATCAAGTTCAGTCGAGAATCGATGAGTTCAAGAACAAGCCTGGAGTGGTTTTGTATTGTAGGTCTGGAAATCGTAGTGGGAAGGCTAAAGTTATTTTGGAAGAAAACGGGATCAAAAATGTATCGAATGGAATCAACGTTGACCATTTGAAAACAGAGCTTCAGTAAAAATCAAAGATTGGGAATTACTTCTCGATAAACTCTGCTGCGAAGTTGCGCGATTCTAAAAAGTCGATTGTTCGTCAGTTCGAGTAGGATTTTGAAAAAATCCGTATCGAGAACTAATGGTAATTTCCTTCTCGATACATTCCGCTTCGCTTCATTACTCGAAGCGACGTACTCTCGTTGATACGAAAAGTTTTTCGAAAGAATTGGAAAAATTATATTGAAAATATTATTCTCACTATAAAACGAAAAGTGAAGTGCCGTCAGTTCGAGTAGGATTTTGAAAAAATCCTTATCGAGAACTATTTAACATTTGTCGAAAATATAAAAAACCATGTCAGGATTAGAATCCTGACATGGTTTTTTAATATTCAGAGTAAGATTTTTATTTTATAAGTTCTTTATAAATATCCTCTTCAGTTTTTTGCATTTCGCTTATACCATATCTTTCGTTGTTGGATATGGCTATTTCGTCGAGAACATCAACGAAATTTTGATATGTTGCGTCATCCGTAGGCTTTACAATAATGGTAAAGATTTCGGGTTTTGGAGCAATAGATTTTTTGTTTTCGATCAATTTTGCAATATCAGTTCCTTTGTAAGAACTTTCTTTGATGTCAGAAGATTTTAAGTTTTTAAGCTCTTGTTGATAGTAGAGAATTCGATTGTCTTTCCCTAGTAGAAAAGTAATCTGATTTCTGTAATCAATTTCGTTCCTCACGTTTCCTTCAGCAGGAAGGCCCAAGTTCATAATATTTGGCTTGGAGAAATTGGAGGTGAACATGAAGAAGGTTATCAAGAGAAATCCTAAGTCCACGAGCGGCGTCATATCTACTCGGATGAATTTTCTTTTTCGGATAGATTTTTTTTCTGAATTATCAGAGATTTGTACATCAGCCATAAGTTTGATTTTTAAATATTCGACAAAATGTTAAAAAGGATATAAATTCTGTAAAGAATATTTTATCGAAATACAATATTTGTACCGAAATCAATTATTTGTTATGGAGTATGTGGTTTTATTGGTAGAGTGTAAAAAAAAATCGGGGCAAGATTCAAGAATCTTGCCCCGATTTCTTATTGTAATCGCTAAAATCTTTGAAAATTTTGCTTAGTAAAACGTCTTTTGCAAACTTAAAAACCGCGAATTATCAAAAAAATATCCTTGTTAACTTGAAGTTTTCAGTAAGACGAAAACAGATATTTATTTATTATTTTTATAGTAAGTGATTCCGCATTCCAAGAATTTTTTGAAATCCTCTTTGTCCATGTATCCTGAAACAGGAGTGTTAATCACTTTTGCATCAGGAGTTACCAAAACGTAATGCGGTTGAGATTGATTGTTAAAATTAACAGATTGAAACATACTCCACTTATCACCGATTGATTTTATTTTTTTCATTTGTCCGCCTCCCATATCAATCTTGGTTTGTTGCTCGATAGGGAGTTCTTCCTTATCATCTACGTACAAAGAGGCGAGGACAACATCATTCTGAAGCAAAGGTAGAATGTCGGGTTCGCTCCAAACAAATTCTTCCATTTTTCGGCAGTTTTCGCAACCATAACCTGTGAAGTCAATCAAGACAGGTTTGTTTTCTTTTTTTGCAATTTCTAGTGCTTTGTAGAAGTCGTGTTCCGGATGCATACCAAGAATTCCGTCTTTTTCATCATGCAGATAACTTACATTGAGAGGAGGAAGGATTCCCGAAAGCATTTGGAGTTTTGGCCTTTCTGAAGGAAATAATCCTTGAACAAGATAAACAATAAATCCAATTCCTGCGATTCCTAAAATTTTTCTAGTGGTCGAAATTTTTGCCTTTTTATCATCGTGCGGAAATCTTATCAACCCGAAAAGGTATAATACCAAAGCAATACTGATAATAATCCAAAGCGCGATAAACAATTCTCGCTTTAAGAAGAAGGTTTTGGAAACCAAATCGGCTTTCGATAAAAATTTTAAAGCTAAACCTAACTCTATAAAACCTAAAACAACTTTTACTGTGTTCATCCAACCTCCAGATTTCGGTAGACTTTGCAAAGCTTGAGGAAATAAAGCTAAAAGTCCGAAAACAATCGCCCAACTCAACCCGAATCCAGCTAATGCAAAGGTTAATAACATGGGAACATTGGACGAGCCAGTAATAGCTCCTCCTAATAGGCTTCCTAAAATTGGACCTGTACAAGAGAATGAAACAATCACCAAGGTCATTGCCATAAAGAAAATACCGATCAATCCACCTGCTTCTTCAGCTTTAGAAGATTTATTGGCAATCGAACTGGGAAGAGTGATGTCGTAATACCCAAAAAAGCTTCCTGCAAAAAAGATGAAAATGATGAAGAAGAAAATATTAAGACCTACCGAAGTTGAAATTTTATTAAAAATATTACCTGCAATGCCATCTACAATATGAAAAGGAACAGATAACAAAACAAAAATCAACAATATGAAAAATCCATAGATAAGAGCATCTCTTTTACCTTTTGCTTTGTTTTTTGAAGATTTGGTGAAGTAAGAAACTGTCAATGGAATCATTGGGAAAACGCACGGCGTTAACAATGCGATAAATCCTCCTAAAAATCCAAGAAGCATATAGGTCCAAAAACTTTCGTTGTTTTTTTCTGCCTTTATTCCGCAATCGGTTAACGGATTTTTGAAATCAATGCTATTGATTTTTAAGTTTTTAGGGTCAAGCGGACTTGAAATTGGAGTGTCAGTAGTAGCTGCAGTCGTTGGTTGTTCTACTTTTGGGGTCACTACTGAATCAGTTGGTGTTTTCTCTGGGGTAGTTTCTACTTCGGACGCTTTAGCTCCTTCTATTTCTATTTTTTTTGTGAATTCTAAAGTGTTGGGAGCTCGGCAGATTCTATCATTGCAAGTCTGATAAGTAATCTCTGCAACAATATCAGATGCTTTGCTTGGATCTTTTAATTTAAATTTTTGCTTGATGTCAACTTTGTTCGAGTAATAGACAATCTGTACCCCAAAAGCTTCAGAAAATTCCTCGTGCTTTTTTCCGACTTCAATAACTTTTCCAATGGGCTGAATGTTACTGCCACTGATTTTCATTTCAGTTGGGATTCCTGAATCTTCTGGTAAATCTTTGGAATAGATATGCCATCCGTTATCAAGTTTTGCGGCCATAACGGCTTCGTACTCGTTTTCACCAACTTTATTAACATTGAAGGTTAATTTGACTGGGTCTTTTTGCTGCGCAAAAAAACTAACGAATGAGCAAATGAAAAATAGGAAAAATAACTTTTTGAAATTCATAATACTTTGTGGGGATTACATTTTGAGGGTTAACGTAACTTCGGATTCTTTATTGCTTACAAATCTTCGGTCCTGTCGAATCGGAAGGATGCCTAAGATGTCATCGTTTCCGTCGCAAAGTAACCAAATTTTTTTCTTTGCAAGGACAGAAAGTTTTTCGTCTCGGAAAAACTTGGAAACTTTTTTCTTTCCATACATCCCGATAGGGTAGAAAGTATCTCCTTGTCTGCGATGTCTTATTTTGATTGGAAATTCGATTTTGTCAATACTGATTTCCCAGTTTTGTTGCTCATGCTCCCATGAAAAGTCAATTTCGTTGGTGAGGTCAACAAGATATTCTTTTTTTAATAAATCTTGAGGACTTTCGACTAAAATAACTTCTTCGAAACTTTCTTGATGGTCTTTGTTCTCAGTAATAATTAGTTCTTTTCGATGGATAGTCAGTTTAAAGTATTTAGAGAAAAATTGCTTACCACTTTCTGCTTCAAAAATCTTTCGGATTTCTTTACTGTCATCAAATCCGAATCTTTGTAAAACTTCGAATTTGATAAAGTCGGATTGAATTTCGAAAAACTCCTTGTCTAGGGTTACTTTTTCTTCGGTTTCATCAAGCAGAATTTGTTCGTAAATGTTATTGATTTGATGTTCTACGAAATCTTTGGTTTGCTGTAGATAAGATATGCTTTTTCCGAAGCTATCCCAAAAATGAGGTTGTAACTCTAACAATTTTGGAGTAATCTCATGACGGATTTTGTTACGCTGGTAGATCGTTTTAGCATTGCTTTCGTCTTCGCGATACGATACATCATGTTCTTTTGCGAATGCTTCAATTTCATCTCTTGTAAAAGATAAAAGTGGACGAAGGGTTCTGTTTTTGTTTCTCGGGATTCCGCTAAGACCTTTTAAACCAGTTCCTCTGGATAAATTAATAATCAAAGTTTCTAACTGGTCATTAAGGTGATGTGCAGTTATCAGGAAATCAAGATTGTATTTTTCTAGTGTTCTTTCAAAGAAATTGTATCTGAGTTTCCTAGCCCAAAGCTGAATGGAGTTTTTGGGGCGTTCATCCGATTCGCTAACATCGTAAAGATGAAAAGGAATACTATTTTCTTTACAGAAAACTTCAACTAATTTCTGGTCTAGGTTTGACGCTTCTTCTCTCAAATGATAATTGACATGAGCGACCTCAAAATGTAAACCGCTTTGCAAAAAAAGATGAGTTAACACCATGGAGTCCATTCCTCCACTCACCGCTAAAAGAAATTTTTGGTTTCGATAGTCGGGTGTAAGATGGAGGAGTTCTTTTTCGAAATTTGGGAGACTAAGATTTTTCACAGCTTTTTGTAAAACTTCACAAAGATAATGGTTCTTTTGAAAATGAATTTGTACTTTTGAATTCTAAAACTAATTTTATGAATATTAAAAATGGTATTGCTATTATCTTTGGTAGCGTTGTAATGTTGAGTTGTGTAAGTCAAAAGAAATTTGACGCTTTAAATAGTAATTATACTCAATGTATTGAAAATTTAGGAGCAAGACAAAGCGAAATCCAAGACTTGAAATCACAAAATTCTGCTCTTACGAGTGAAAATAATCTTTTGAGAAGTCAGCATGATGCTTTGAAAACTTCTTTGGATGCGTGTCTTAATAATTCTTCGCAAGGGTCAACTAATATGACTAAGTTGATTAACGAAATTAACTCTTCTAATGCTTATATCAAGCAACTGATTTCTACTAATGCTAAGAACGATAGTCTTAATTTGGCTTTATCTAATAAACTAAAACGTTCTTTGGATAATGTTGCAGATAACGATGTACAAGTTAAAGTATTGAAAGGAGTGGTAATGATTTCTCTTTCTGACAAAATGTTGTACAAAACTGGTGATTACAACATCCAGCCAACTGCAAAAGAAGTTCTTGGAAAAGTGGCACAAGTTATCAATGACTATGATACTTACTCTGTACTTATCGAAGGTAACACAGATAACGTTCCTTTGAATTCTGCAAACCTTCCTAGAGATAACTGGGATCTTTCTGCTTTGAGAGGTACTTCAATTGCTAAAACACTTCAAACTGAGTTCGGAGTTAATCCTTCAAGAATTACAGCAGGTGGACGAAGCGAGTACAATCCAAAAACAACGAATGCTTCAGTTTCTGGACGTGCAGAAAATCGTAGAACAGAAATTATTATTATGCCGAAACTAGAGGAGTTCATGAAATTGATGGACATCGCTCCAGTTAAGAACTAATTAATTTTAAAACAATAAGAGACCTTCAAGGAATTCAAAACCTTGAAGGTTTTTTTATGTAAATTTGGAAAATTATCCTCACCAAGATTATGAGTTATTTTGAAGAACAGCTTCCAGAAATGGATGTCTATATTGATAATCACGCTTCGACTGAACCAGAGATTTTGAAAAGACTTCGTAAAGAAACTTATCAAAAAACGACGCAGCCACACATGATTTCTGGGTACCAGCAAGGGAGACTTTTAAGTATTTTGTCCAAATTGAAACAGCCAAAATCCATCCTCGAAATCGGGACATTTACTGGCTATGCTACACTTTGTCTTGCAGAAGGATTACAGAAAGAAGGGAAGATTACGACATTGGATATCAATGAGGATTTGGCGTATTTGCCCAAAAAATATTTTGCAGAAAGCGATTTTTCTTCTCAGATAGATTTTCGTCTGGAGAATGCTTTGGATTACTTAGATAATACCGATGAGGTCTTCGATTTGGTTTTTATTGATGCAGATAAAGGAAATTATATCGAATATTTCAAAAAAATAAAACCAAAAACAAAGTCGGGTTCTCTAGTCCTATTTGATAATGTATTATGGTATGGAAAAGTTTTGGAAGAAAACCCGAAACTGAAATCGACTCAGGTTATTAAGGAACTCAATGATATGATCGCACGAGATGACGATTTCGAAAGTGTCATCATCCCGATTAGAGACGGATTACACGTTTTGTTAAGAAAGTAATTGGAGCGAAAATGATAAAATCAAAAGAAAATTCAGCACATTATATTTGGGGAAACAATTGCGATTCCTGGATATTAAGCGACTCAGAAAATCTTGTTGTCAAACAGGAGCTAATGCCTTCGAAAACGTCGGAAGCACCTCATTATCATGAGAAGGCTCAACAATTTTTTTACATTCTTTCAGGGGAAGCCAGTTTTGTTTTGGAAGGAGATTTAATTGTTTTAAAAAAAGGAGAGGGATTGACTGTGTCTGCTATGAAAAGACATCAAATTTCAAATCTTGGAGAACATGATTTAGAATTTTTGGTGGTTTCGAGTTCTCGGACAGAAGAAGAGGGGGTTTTAGTTTAATTTTGAGTTGACGTGCATTTTTTTTATAACATATTGGTTCACTTAATGGCTTTCGGAATGAGAGTTGGTGCGCTGTTTAATAAGAAACTGAAATCGGGTGTCCAAGGAAGAAAACAAAGTTTTAAAGTAGTTTCTTCTCACTTGAGTCCAACTGATAAAGTCATATGGATGCATGCTGCAAGTTTGGGAGAGTATGAACAAGGACTTCCTGTTTTAGAAAAGTTAAAGGCAAAGTTTCCCGACTATAAAATTTTAGTCACTTTTTTTTCGCCTTCAGGATATGAAAATGTGGTCAAGAAAAATCATATTGCTGATGCAATTTGTTATTTGCCATTTGATTTTAGAAAAGAGGTTAACAATTTTACCTCACTTTTTTCGACAGAAATTTTCTTTACAGTAAAATATGATTACTGGTACAATCTTTTGGAACAATTGAAGAATGATAATGTTAGGACTTATGTGATTTCTGCGCTTTTTTATGAGTCTCAAATTTTTAATAAATCTTACGGAGATTGGTTTCTTCAACAACTTCAGAAAAATGTTGATTGGTTCTTTCATCAAACTCAGAAATCTGAGCGACTTGCAAAAAGTTTAGGATTGGTGAATTCGTCAGTAACTGGAGATACAAGATTTGACAGGGTGAAACAAATAAGAAACCGAAATAATGATGTTGATTATATCGAAGAATTCAAAGGAGCTCATCCATTGCTTGTCCTAGGAAGCTCTTGGGAAGCGGAAGAAAATATTGCACTCCAAATTTCTCAGCAATCAACAGATACCAAAATTGTCATCGCTCCCCATGATTTGAAGAGGGTTGGAGAGATTCAGAAAAAGACGCCAAATTCAATTCTGTATAGTAAGTTAAAGGATCAAAACTCTGACCTTCATTCCAAAGTTCTTATTATTGATTGCATTGGGCTTCTAAGCAAGATTTATTCTTATGCAGATATTGCAGTTGTTGGAGGCGGATTTCACGATAAAGGATTGCACAACATTTTAGAAGCTGCGGTTTTTGGCATTCCCGTGATTTTTGGAAATAAATACAAAAAAAATCCCGAAGCTGATGGCCTGATTCAAGAGAACGGAGGAAAAGCTTTTGAAAATGAAATTGAAGCTTCAGAATTTGTTTTAAAACTGTTGCATCAAAAAGATTTGCTGAGTGACATGGGAAAACGAGCAGAACAATTTGTGATGACGCAACCTAACTCGTCTGAACTCATTGTTCAATATATTTTTGGAGATTACCAGTCTTAGTGGTTTCTAAAGGATTTTCTTTTTAGGAAAGCTAACTAGGAAAGGGTGATGATTATTCTTTTAATTAAAAAACTTCGAATACTTTTTGAATCCATTGAAAGCCCAAGTTGCGGTGTAATATAAAGATTTGACCGTGGAGAAATTCATATAATCTTTGTAAACGAGATATTGGTCTATGACAATATTTTTCTTTTTTCGAGATACGCTAGTGGCATGCATACGATATTTGGCCATTGTTTTTGGGAGGGGTTTTCCTTCCGGAATTTTCTTCAGAAGATTAAGCCACATCACATGGTCTTCTCGTTTGCTTCCTACTGGGAAAAATTCTTTTCCGACCCTTTGAGAATCATACATAGAAGAAAGTAAGGATAGACGGCAAGTTTTGAGCAGATTATTAAATGTAACTATGGTATCTGCTTTGAAATCTTCAATCTGAGGAATTAGGTCGTCATTACAACGAGCGTAATTAGAGTAAGCTAATTCTGCGTTGTGATTTTTCATGAAGCCAATCATTTCTTCCAAAAAGTGTGGCTCCCAAAAATCGTCTGCATCCAAAAAAGTAATGTATCTGCCCGAGGCTTTCTGCAAAGATAAATTTCTTGCATGACCAGCTCCACCGTTTTTCTCCGCTTCAATTAATATAATGCGAGAATCATTCTGATTCTTAATGATTTCTACAGAATGGTCAGAAGATTTGTCATCGGTAATCACCCATTCCCAATTAGGAAAGGTTTGACCAATAACAGATGCAATTGTTTCTGGAAGAAACTTGGAGCTATTGTAGCACGGAGTGATAATGGAAACTTCGGGTCTCAAAGATTTTTTTTGCAAAGATAGTTCTTTAATGTTTTTGTGAAAATAGAATAAAAAATGATGCCAATCCAAAGATATTTTAATGAAAACTTCAAGGTGATGATTTATTACATAAAATAATTATATTTGCAAGGCAAAGATTTTTTGAGGACATATTAGGTTCTTTAAGAAAAATTGATAAATTTACCTGTAAAATAGCATTATGAAAAAATTATTACTAGCCTTTATAGCCCTTTTTTTTATTGCAGTAAGTTGTGATAATGTTGACGAAACGGTCGAGAGAAAATCAATCGTAGGAGTTTGGGCACCAACAAAAATGGTAGAAAATATAGTATATAATGATGAAACGACGGATTCTGAAACCTATATTTATGACGATTGCCAAAAGCAGTCAAGATATACCTTCAATAGTGATATGACAGGAAATATTACTACTTATAAGACATTTGGAACGACTTGTTATGAGTTCACCAATAAGAACTTCAGTTATACTTATGACAATACAACTGGGAAAGTAGTTATTACATATCTAACAGAGGTAGATAATGGAGAAGCGATGGATATTACTGACACTACAATGAATCTTAAAATTGAGGAAATCATTGTTGATGATTCAATGGCTCCAATTATTACCAAGACCTACGAATCACAGACCTATACGTTGGTTAAAGTTCAATAATTGTACATCCACCTTAATAATATTATAATCCTCATCTTTTCAGATGGGGATTTTTCATTTCAAAACCTTAAATTTGAAAATTCAAAATCAATTACATTAATTTTTTTCAAAGTTAAATTTATAGAGAATGTTCTACGATCATAAGCAGATAGAGAAAAAGTGGCAGCAATATTGGGAAGAAAATAAAACGTATAAAACTTCCGATGTTACAATAAGCGAAACCGAAGTGCCGAAACCGAAATTTTATGTTTTAGATATGTTTCCTTATCCTTCCGGGGCAGGACTTCATGTTGGACATCCGTTAGGATATATTGCATCGGATATTTATGCAAGGTTCAAAAGACACCAAGGTTTCAATGTTTTGCATCCGATTGGGTACGATTCTTTTGGGCTTCCTGCAGAACAATATGCAATACAAACTGGTCAACATCCTGCGATTACAACCGAACAAAATATCACAAGATACGAAGAGCAACTTCGTAGAATTGGATTTTCATTTGATTGGAGCAGGGAAGTAAGAACATCAGATGCATCATATTATAAATGGACGCAATGGATTTTTATTGAATTATTCCATTCTTGGTATAATAAAGATACGGATAAAGCAGAACCGATCTCAACGCTTATCGACCACTTCGAAAAATTTGGAACGGAAAATTTAAATGCAATTCAAACGGAGTCACTTAGTTTTACCGCTGAAGAATGGAAAGAAGCTCCTGAATTGGATAAACAAGATATTTTGTTGAATTATCGTTTGGCTTTCCGTGCTGAGACAACTGTAAATTGGTGTCCCGCATTAGGAACTGTTTTAGCTAATGATGAGGTTAAAGATGGAAAGTCTGAACGTGGTGGTTATCCGGTATTTCAGAAGAAAATGATGCAATGGAGCATGAGAATTACGGCCTATTCCGAAAGATTATTGCAAGGACTTAATAATATTGACTGGCCACAACCTTTGAAGGATTCTCAAGAATATTGGATTGGTAAATCTCAAGGAGCGAGTGTTAGATTCGAAATTCAAGACACGAGACACGAGACTTCTGACAACCAACAACCAGCAACCAACAATTATATCGAGGTTTTTACTACGCGTCCTGATACGATTTTTGGAGCGACTTTTATGGTGTTGGCGCCAGAAAATCCTTTGGTGGAAAAATTAACTTCGCCAGAACAAAAAGCTGAGGTTGATGCTTATATTGAACAAACTTCTAAAAAAACCGAAAGAGATAGAATGGCAGATGTTAAATCTGTTTCTGGAGCGTTTACGGGAAGTTATGCCATCAATCCTTTTACAGGGAAAGAAATTCCTATTTATATTTCCGATTATGTGTTGATGGGTTACGGAACAGGTGCGGTAATGGCGGTTCCAGCTCATGACGAAAGAGATCATCGTTTTGCGAAAAAAATCGGTTTGGAGATTATTAATGTCATCGAAAACGATCAGGATATTCAGGAAGAGTCTTATGATTCTAAAGATTCGGTTTGCGTGAATTCAGATTTTTTAAATGGTTTGAATTACAATGAAGCCAAAGCTAAAATAATTGAAGCTATCGAAAGTAAAGGAATAGGATATGGAACAACCAACTACAGACAACGTGATGCAATTTTTTCACGTCAGAGATATTGGGGAGAACCAGTTCCGGTATATTATAAAGACGGAATGCCTTACACGTTGCCTCTTTCGGCTTTGCCATTGGAGTTGCCAGAAGTTGAAAAGTATTTACCAACCGAAGATGGAGACCCACCTTTGGGGAATGCTAAGGATTTTGCTTGGGATGAGACTAACTCAAAAGTGGTTTCCGTTGATTTAATTGATGAAAAAACCGTTTTCCCTATTGAACTTTCTACAATGCCAGGTTGGGCTGGAAGTTCTTGGTACTTCTTGAGATATATGGATCCAAATAATATCCATGAGTTTTGTGACAAACGAAATTCTGATTATTGGGGACAAGTTGACTTATATATCGGAGGAAGCGAGCACGCTACAGGACATCTATTGTACTCACGTTTTTGGAATATGTTCTTAAAGGATCGAGGTTACATTAATCAAGAAGAACCTTTCAAGAAGCTGATTAACCAAGGGATGATTTTGGGTTATAGCGCACTAATATTTAGGATTGATGGCACAAATAAGATTGTTTCAAAGAATTTAGCTTCGGAATATCAAACTCAACGTATTCCAGTCGATATTTCAATGATTAAAGGAAATGACGAATTGGATATTGAATCTTTGAAAAATTGGCGACCAGAATTTAAAAACGCTGAATTTATTCTTGAAAATGGTAAATATATAGTTGAGCGTGAAGTTGATAAAATGTCAAAAAGAACTCATAATGTCGTTAATCCAGATGATATTTGTGAAGAATACGGTGCAGATTGTTTGAGGTTGTACGAAATGTTTTTAGGGCCTTTGGAGCAATCAAAACCGTGGAATACCCAAGGATTAAGTGGGGTTTACGGATTTTTGAAGAAGTTCTATAATCTTTATTTTAATGGTGATGTTTTTGAAGTATCTGAGGATGAGCCCACTAAGGAGGAAAACAAAGTTTTGCATACATTAATTAAGAAATTCACATACGATATTGAGAATTTCTCGTTTAATACTTCAGTGTCTCAGTTTATGATTGCCGTTAATGAATTGCAAAAATTAAAATGTAACAAGAGAGCAATCTTGGAGCCGTTAGCGATTCTTGTTTCGCCATATGCACCACATATTTGTGAAGAGTTGTGGTCTTTATTAGGACATAGCGATAGCATTGAGTTTGCTAACTTTCCGTCGCTTAATGTGTCCTACTTAGTGGAAGATGAAATTGAGTATCCGGTGAGTTTTAACGGAAAGATGAGATTTAAGTTGAGATTACCTGCTGATTTAGAAAAAGAAGAGATAGAAAGAATCGCTTTGGAGCATGATAAAATA
Source organism: Chryseobacterium sp. CG10_8 (assembly GCF_058117085.1). Lineage (NCBI taxonomy): Bacteria > Pseudomonadati > Bacteroidota > Flavobacteriia > Flavobacteriales > Weeksellaceae > Chryseobacterium > Chryseobacterium sp. CG10_8. The sequence continues at coordinate 36,176 of NZ_JBYVEB010000011.1, forward strand.
CAGCAATTATTAGAAGGAAATTTACCAAAAAAAGTAATTGTCGTTCCAAAAAAAATCATTAATATTGTTTTCTAGTATTCAATTAAGCGGATTACACTATTGCTGAATTAATAAATTTATCGATAGTTTTGATTGAATTTTTTTAGTGATTATTATTTATCAAGCAATATTGTGAAAATTGAAGAATTATATTGATGATAATTTAATTTTCGTAAATTATTGTAACGTAAACATTATGTTAACAAATAATTTAATATTTGCGAGATTTAAAAATTTAACTTTATTTTACGCCCAGTTTTTTAAAAAAATAACAATTATAATTTAGTTTTAATTATGGAAATGAATGTTTCAAACAGCGAGGAGCAAGTAGTTGCTAAAAAAGCGGGAGGTCTTAATCCTGCAGTCATTTTACCTATTTTATTAGTAGTAGGTATCTTAATTTATATTTTTTTACTAGGTAGTCCAAGTAATTTCAAAAATGAAGGTCTTACTGGAGCATCTGTAGAATTTGCAGACATAGAGCACAAGGATTTAAGTCCAGGTAACTTTATGGGAATTGTTTACATGGGTGGTACAATCGTACCAGTGTTGATTACTTTTATGATTACTGTAATTGTGTTTTCTATTGAGCGTTTCATCGTTCTTAACAAAGCAAAAGGAAGCGGAAACCTAGAAAATTTTGTAGTTAAAGTTAGAAGTCTTCTTAATCACAACAAAGTTGATGAAGCTATTGAGGAATGTGATAACCAAAGAGGAACTGTAGGTAATGTTGTTAAAGAAGGACTTACTACTTATAAGGCTTTGGCTAATGACACTTCAATGGATAAGGAGCAAAAAATGGCTGCACTTAACAAGTCAATTGAAGAAGCTACAACTCTTGAAATGCCAATGTTGGAGAAAAACATGATGATTCTTTCTACATTAGGTACAGTTGCTACGTTAGTTGCACTACTTGGTACGGTAATCGGGATGATTAAGGCGTTCTTCGCTTTAGGTTCTGGAGGTGGTACACCTGACTCAGCTGCACTTTCCATCGGTATCTCAGAAGCACTTGTAAATACTGCATTAGGTATTGGTACTTCTGCTATCGCAATTATCCTTTATAACTTCTTTACTTCTAAAATTGATGGATTAACTTATAAGATCGATGAGATCGCAATGTCCATCCAACAATCTTTTGCGGAATTTAATAAATAAATTTCGGCAAGAAAATTGTTGCAAATATTTTAGCAGATCATAGAAGTTTAATTAAATAATTTAAAAAAAATGGCGAGAGTCAAACCAAAAAGACACCCAGTAGTTGTTGATATGACGGCGATGTGTGATGTTGCATGGTTGCTTCTTACATTCTTTATCTTGACTACACAGTTCAAGAAGCCGGATGTAGAGCCCATTAAACCGCCAACTTCGATATCAGAGAAAATTCTGCCGGACGCGAGTTTAATGACGATCAATGCAACAACAGATGGTAGATTTTATTTCCAACCTGTTGAGAATGCATCTGAAAGGATCGCATTACTAGACAAAATGTCTCAGAAGTACGGAATGAGTTTTACTGATAAAGAAAAAGCCTCATTTGCAAAAGTTCAGGCAGTTGGTGTTCCAATGGCTGAATTAAAGAGCTATCTGGATATGCCAGAAGATCAGCAAAAAGCGTACAAAAGCCCCACTGGAATTCCTATGGACAGTACAAAGAAGGAGCTGATTGATTGGGTGCAGCAAAGTTTAGCCGTTAATGGCGAGTACAAATTGGCTATTAAAGGTGATGTTAACACGAAGTATCCAAAAGTGAAAGATTTATTTGAAGGTTTAAGAGATATTGATTTTCTTAAATTTTGGTTGATTACTTCACAAGAAATTGGTACACAAGAATAAAATCTAAGAGAAATGGCAGAAGTACAAGTACAAGAGAAAGGCGGGAAGGGCGGCAAGGTCCGCTCCAAGAAGCAAAGTACGAGGGTTGACATGACACCGATGGTGGACTTAGGTTTTTTATTGATTACCTTCTTCATGTTTACAACAACCTTTAGTAAACCTAACGTAATGGACCTTGGTCTTCCAGCGAAACCAAAGAAAGATCAAAAGTCACCAGATACAGAGATTAAACTTTCAAATTCAATTTCTATTTTAATTGGTAAGGATAATAGAGTGTTTTGGCATCAGCAAGATCAAGCTGGTTTGTCAGTTGACAACCTTAACGAAACCAATTTTGACAGAGAAGGTATTAGAGAGGTTATAAAGAAAGCAAAAGGTAGAGCAGATGATGTTACCAAATTTACGGTAATTATCAAGCCTACTGATGATGCAGTATATAAGAATTTTGTGGATATTTTAGATGAAATGGCCATTACCAAAAGCGAGCAATATGGGGTAACCGATTTGAAGGCATGGGAAAAAGCTATTTATGAGCAGAAGGTTGGTCAACCTAAAGCAGCATCTGAGACTCCATAAGTAGTTAGAACCTATTAATTATATAATATGGCAGAAGAAAAATATTACGATAACGTTCCTAATTTGGACGAGATTGTATTCGAAAATCGTAATAAAGCATATGGTGCTTATGATTTAAGAAAAAGCTATCCTAACATATTGACAAAAGCATTTGTTATTGGCACTCTTTTGTTTATTGTTTTTGTATTAACTCCTTTTATTGTAACCAAGATTAAGGAAATGAATGCGAAAGATAAGCAAGAAGTAGATGCTAAGTTGACAAATATTTTGGAGAAGGAAGAGATTTTCGAACAACCAAAAGAAAACGAACCGCCACCACCACCGCCACCACCAAAAGAGGAGCCTAAGGTTGAGGTAATCCAGAACGTTGTTCCGGAGCCTAAAAAAGCGCCTAAGGTTGAGACTCCACCACCACCAATTTCTAAGACTTTGGATACCCAAACAGGTTTGCAAAATCAAGAAGGTGAAAAAAAGGCAGCTTATACACCACCGCCACCACCACCAGCACCTCCAGGAAAAGGGACAGCGGTTCAAGCAAAACCTGCAGTTAATACCAATGAGGTATATACGACGGTGGATCAAGAAGCGGAATATCCTGGTGGAATGAATGCTTTGAGAAGTTTCCTTGGAAGCCAGTTTGATACAAGTATCTTTGATGGTGATGAAGGTAAATTAACTTCAAACATTAAGTTTGTTGTTGAAAGAGATGGAAGTGTTTCTGATGTTAAAGTAGTTGGTAAATCAGGGAATCGTGATTTCGATGATGAAGCAGTAAGAGCTGTGAAGAAACTTAAAAAGTGGAAGCCAGCAAAATTGAATGGAGAACTGGTAAGATCTTACTATAGTGTTCCTTTCACATTAGAAATTCAATTCTAAAATATTTTTTATTTCAATAAAAAAGAGGATCAGAAATGATTCTCTTTTTTTATTTTTTTATACTTTTGTGTATGTTCAATTGGTTATCTTTAGCTGCAGGTGTATGCTATGCAGTATTGGGAGTATTTATTATTCAACGAAATTGGTTCCTAACAGAATTGGATCCGCAGATTGCGTTAGGGCTTGGGGTCTTAATGATAGTGTATGGAATTTATCGTGTAATTAGAGCGGTGATTAATCTTAAAAAGACCGACGTATGAGGCTGTTGTTAGTTGGTACGCTGTTTTTGCTTGTCTTTTTGTATGGTTGTGGTAAAGGCAAAGAGTCTTCAACATATTATCATAAGGGTGATCTTACTTTAGTTACCGATGAGTCATTTAAAAGTGTTGCAGAAGCACTTACCGATGGGTACAAAATAAATTATCCTGACGTCAATGTGAAGGTGGTTACTCAGAAAGAGGATTTGGCTTTTTTGGACTTATTGAAAGGAAAGAATAAACTCATCATCATGTCTCGTGATTTGACTAAGAAGGAGATTAGCGAGTACGAAAGGTTGACCAATCTGAAATTTCAGCCTTCTAAGTTTGCTGCAGATGCAGTTTTGTTTGTTGTCCCCAAGGATAGTGAGAAGACCAAGATTACTATGGATGAAATTGAGAAAGGATTGTTATCCAAGAATTCTGAATTCATCTTTGATGGTACTAATTCAAGTAATCTGAATTTTGTTGCTCAGAAATTAAATAAACAGCCTTCCGAGTTGCAGTTTTCAATTATCAATGGAAATACTAAAGTTATTGAAGAATTGCACAAATTCCCAAATAAAATTGGAGTTGTTGCGTTAAATACTTTTAGTCGACCATATGACAAAGAGTCAGAATTATTAAGAGAGAAAGTGAAAATTTTACCTATTGAGGTGGATGGGAAGTTATATACTCATGATTTTCAGAATTTAAAGGAAATGACATATCCTTTTACGCGAGTGCTTTATTTTCTGACTAATGAGGTTTCCTTCGGTCCTGCCAATGGTTTCATGAGGTTTTCTTGTACTCATTTGGGACAAATGATCGTACAAAAGGAAGGGTTACAGAGATATAATATTTATAAAAGAGAAGTGCAAATGAAATAAGGTGTAATGACTTTCGTCATATTTTGGAACGGAAGTTGCGTATTATACCTCGAAACTAATTTTTAAAACAACTATAAAATGATTAATATAATGAATGTTACTAAGAAAATATCTTTAGGATTGGCAGTGGTTTTCTTTGCTGGAACTGCATTTGCACAAACAGTGCAAGATGGTATCAATAGTATAGATAGTCACAAATATGCAAAAGCAAAAAAGAATTTTGAAGATATGGTGGCTCAAAGTCCAAGTGCAGCTAACTATTTCTATTTAGGGAACACTTATTTAACTCAGTTTGAGCCAGATTTTGCAAAAGCTACGGATTACTTTACAAAAGGAGCTGCTGCTGATAAGAAAGATTACCTTAATGCCATAGGATTAGCTTCTGTAAAACTTGGGAAGGGTGACAAATCTGGAATAACAGATATTCAAAATATTGTTAAAGCATCTAAAGAAAAAGACTCTGAAGTTTTGTATCGTGCAGCTGAAGCACTAACTATGTTTGAGAAAGCAAGTAATCCAGATTTAGCGGTTACATATTTAGAAAAAGCTATCGAAAGAGAACAAAAGAATGGTGTTCCTGCTTATTACTATTACACTTTGGGAGATGCTTACAGATTGAAATTGACTAACAATCCTCAAGTTGCTGGTTCTGCAATGTCAGCATATGATAATGCACTACCTAAAGCAAAAAATAAAGCATCTGTCTATACAAGAATGGGAACTCTTTGGATGGCTGCGCAAGTATGGAAAAATGCTAAAGAAAGTCTAGATAAGGCTCTTGCTGCGGATCCTACATATGCACCAGCTTACAAAGCTCTTGCTGGGTATCATATGAGATATCAGCAGAATGCTGAAGCTACTAAAGATCTTATCAACTATGCAAAGTATGCTGATGAAGATCCTAATACACAATTGGAGATTTCTAAGATGTTCTTTATCAATGAGGACTATGCTAACTCCAAAGAGGTATTAGATAAGGTTTTTGATAAAGTTAACGATCCGGTTAAATACAAATTGCGTGCATACATTCAATATGGAAGTGAAGATTATGCTGGAGCTCAACAGAATTTTCAAAATTATGTAAGTAAGGTTGATAAAAGCAAATTGATTCCATCTGACAGCGGTTTAGAAGGTCTAATTATTGCTGGTTTAGCAAAAGATGAAAAAGATGCTGCAACCAAAAGCGCAAAAATGGCAGAAGCAAAACAAAAAATTGGTATTGCGAAAGCAGCAAAAGACCAAACTTTTGATTGGGATGTAGAATTAATGAAAATTCAGGGTGGTGGAGGAGCATCTGTTGCTGCTGCACAGGCTGGACCAACTAATGCTAAAATAGAAGAATTGAAGAAGAAAGTGGCGGCTAATCCTAATGATCTTGAATCTTTAGTGAATTTGGGAACGGCATATCAAGAAGTTGAAAACTGGAACGGAGCTGCATTAACTTGGGATAAAATGATTGCTGCTTCTCCAGATTGGGCATATTCTTATTATGCTAAAGGTGCTGCTTATCAGCAATTAGGAAATCAGGAATTGGCTGAAGCTAATTATCAAAAGTATATTGATGTAGAAACGGCAAAACCAGCGGCTGAACAAGCTCAACAGAAAGAAACTTTATCTTATGCTTATTTCTTAATTGCATACTATACGAAAGATAAAGATTTAGCAAAAGCTAAAGATTATGCTGCTAAAGCAGCTACACTTAATCCAGCCTATGAGGATGCGGTTAAGTTGAGCCAAGAGTTGATGAATAAATAATCAATTGTTATTGAATAGTCATAAAGAAAGACCTTGTTTTGAAAGCAAGGTCTTTTATTTTAAAAAATAATATCTTTGAAACATGAAAGTAGATATTTTAGCAATCGGGGCGCATCCCGATGATGTAGAACTTGGATGCGGAGGAACTTTGTTAAAACTGGTTGCAGATGGTAAATCTTTGGCCCTAATTGATCTCACCAGAGGCGAACTAGGGACAAGAGGAAGTTCTGAGATTAGGGCAAATGAGGCAGCAAAGGCTGCAAGTATGTTGCAAGCTGTAGCAAGAGAAAATTTGGATATGGAGGATGGCTTTTTGGAAAACTCCAAGGAATACCAATATAGGATTGTGAAAATGATCAGGAAGTATCAACCTGAGGTGGTGTTGTCTAATGCAATAGATGATCGTCATCCAGATCATGCAAAGGCTTCTAAGCTGGTTTCTGATGCGTGTTTTTTGTCAGGACTTATCAAGATCGAGACTGAAATTGATGGTGTACAACAACAGGCATGGAGGCCAAAGCATATTTTTAATTATATTCAGTGGAAAGATGTAGTCCCAGAGTTTGTCATTGACATCACTGATTATATGGAACAGAAGATTGATTTGTGTATGGCATATGACTCGCAATTTTTTAAGCCAGGTTCTGATGAGCCAATTACACCAATCGCAACTTTAGACTTCAAAGAGAGCCTCACATATCGCGCTCAGAATCTGGGAAGACTTTCAGGAGTAAAGTACGCAGAAGGCTTCACTTCAGAAAAATTAATTGCTTTGAAAAATTTTGATGGAATTATTTTGTAATTCCAATGAAAATAGTATATTTGCACCCACAAAATGGTGGTTGTAGCTCAGTTGGTTAGAGCGTCGGATTGTGGTTCCGAAGGTCGTGGGTTCGAGACCCATCATCCACCCAAAAGAAAAGCACTCATTATGAGTGCTTTTTGCTTTTTCTAATGTAGCTGTAAAAGAAAAAAGCATCCTTAAGAAATAAGAATGCTATAGTCTTTAAAAATCGTCGTCGGAATCAATTGTATAAGACGAACGAGATTTGAAATCTTTGTCGTGCTTTTCCGAAATGACATCTTCTCCTTTTTCATTAATAATAAAATCGGTAGATTCATTAAACATTTCAGAGAAACTCGCAAAATCTTCTTTGTAGAGATAAATTTTGTGTTTTTCAAATGATGCCTCTCCATTTTCCCCGAAGATTTTCTTACTCTCTGTAATGGTAAGATAATAATCTCCTGCTTTGGTTTCGCGTACATCAAAGAAATAGGTTCTTCTTCCAGCTTTCAACACCTTGGTGAAAATTTCATTTTCACGTCTTTCCTTGTAGTCACTCATTGTACGTTGTTTTTAAAATCTTTGCAAACAAATATAAAAGATTTCTTTTAATATTAAAGAAAAAAATCAATAATTTGTCAAAAATTCAAACAATATTAGAAGAATTAAGTATTATGATGCTTCTTTTTCTTCAACATCCGTAAGTCGAAGAATTACATCTGCTTTTCTTGCATTATTCTCTCTGTGAGTGATAATTATCGAAGTCATTTGACTATAGTCACGCTCGATATTGTTAAGAATGTTTTCTTCAGTTTCTGTATCTAACGCAGAAAGGGAGTCGTCAAAAATCATTATTTCTGGCTCTTTTATGAGGGCTCTTGCAATACAGATTCTTTGTTTCTGCCCTCCAGAAAGCATGACGCCCCGTTCTCCAACCATGGTGTCGTATTGCTCTTTGAACTCAATAATGTTTTTGTGAACATCTGCTTTTTTGGCAAATTCAATAACTTTATCCTTAACCACCTTGTCGAGAGCGAATCCTATGTTATTGGCTATCGTATCCGAGAAAAGATAACTTTCTTGAGGAACGTATCCAATCTGTTTGCGATAGGAATCAAGATTCCAATCTTTGAGGTTTTTTCCGTTGACCAAGATTTCACCTTCAGTCGGGTCTAATAGTCGACACAGCAAAAGGGCAATCGTTGATTTTCCGCTTCCTGTCTTGCCCATAATTGCTAAAGTTTCTCCTCTTTTTATTTTAAAATTGAGGTTGTCTAGCGCTTTAATACCTGTATTTGGATAGGTGTATGAAACGTTTCTAAATTCAATTTCATCTATTACAGAAATAGAATTGTTTGCTTTGTTGGTGATTTCGGATTTCATTTCCATGAATTCATTAATCCTTTGCATAGAAGCTTCGGCTCTTTGGTTAACCGAGGTGACCCAGCCAACCATTGAAAAAGGAAAGATTAGGATATTGATGTACAGAAAGAAATCTGCAATTTTCCCAACGGTGATTTCACCAGCAACATATTTTTGACCACCAATAAAAAGGATGGCAATGTACAATATGCCGATAACAAAAAGAATAATTGTAAAGAAATACGCTTCGGTCTTGGCAAGGTCTAAAGATTTGTCTTGATAATCTTTAACCTTAAGTCCATAATTTTTCTTAATATATTTCTCTTTTGCAAAGAATTTAACGACTCGGATTCCAGAAAAGCTATCTTGTACAAAGGTTGAAATATCTGATTGACTTTTTTGGACTTTTTTGGATTTTTTGTTGATAATAGAACTTACCTTGTAAATCAAAAACGAAAGAATAGGTAATGGGAAAAGCGTCCACAATGTCATTTTGACATCTGTGTTAAGCATGTAGATACTTGTAATAATGAGCAAGATTACCAAGTTGACTATATACATTACGCCTGGGCCAAGGTACATCCTCACCGCAACGACATCTTCACTTAAGCGATTCATCAAATCTCCAATGGTTGTCTTCTTGTAATCGGTTAATGACATTTCTTCATAATGCCAGTAGATTTTGTTTTTTAGTTCGTATTCGATTCGGCGAGAGGCAACAATGATGGTCTGACGCATCATGAAAGTAAAAAAACCTGTCAAAAGGGAAGAACCGACAATAATTGCAACATAGATAAGCACCTGTTTGTTGAATCCAAGCGTATTGCTATGAGTAAGCTCATCGACTGATTTTCCTACAAATTGAACTTTATAGATATTAAAAAAGTTGCTGGCAATAATGAAGAGAAAACCCCAGAACAAAAGGATTCTGTGTTTCCAGAAGTATGGATTTAAGGTTTTCAGTGCGTTCATTTTTTTGTATTTGAATAGAAATATTTTGCAAAAATAACTAAAATAAAGTGTTTGCCAATCATTATTATGTTAAGCCAAAGTTTCAAAACTTCTTATCAGGAGTTTCCATCATCCAACAAAATTCTATATCTTTGCCGACGTAAAAAGTTCTTTGAATGTTAGGAAGACGACAGATCCGTGAAAAAGTAGTAGCCAAAATATATTCCTACTATCAAAACCCTATTTCTCAGGCAGTCCTGGAGAAAAATCTATTTTCTGAAATTGAAAAGATTTATCATTTGTATATCTATGAGCTCAATTTTTTAGTAGGGCTTAAGGCAGTTGCAGAAGATAATATCGAGATCAGAAAAAACCGATTTATTAAATCTGATGCGGATATCAATCCTAATCAAAAATTTGTTTCCAATCAAGTTCTTAAGTTAATTGAAGAGAATACAGAAAGAAAGTATTTCTCAAGCAAGCATAAGGAACTCAATTGGGATGTCAATGACGACTTACTTCTCAAAACATTTCGTAAAATCATTTCAGGTAAAAGGTATCAAGATTTCATGCAGGAATCTGGATATAACTTTGAAGAGGATCAGCGTTTTGTTGGTAAGCTGTTTTTGCGTTATGTAGCAGAAAATCAAACTTTCTTCGAGAATGTTGAAGAAAAAGAGTTGACTTGGGCGGATGATTTTCATATTGCTAACTCAATGGTGCAGAAGACGATTGGTTTCTTCAAGCCAGACAGTGCTAATGATTCTTTGATTAAGATGATTAAAGATGAAGATGATGAATTGTTTGCTAAAAAATTATTGAGAACAACTATTCAAAATTCTGAAGCTACAGAAAAGAACTTGGAGGGAAGACTCCAGAATTGGGATATGGAAAGAATTTCTTTGATGGATAAGGTGATTTTGATTACTGCCATTTCGGAGTTGGATAACTTTCCACAGATTCCGTCTCGAGTGATTATTAATGAATATATTGAAATTTCCAAAGCTTATTCCACAGAGAAATCTAATATTTTTGTGAACGGGATTTTGGATAATTATATAAAAGAAACCAATAGAATCTAAAAAGACAAGTTATGAAATCTAAACTAATCATGGCATGTGCAATCGGTCTTTTGAGCTTAGGTGCATGCAAGGAGAAAAATGACAAAAAGGATTTAGGGCAATTGGAATTGAAGGACTCTCTAAGAGATGCGATGAGCGAAAGAGGACCTGGTCCAGTTGGTGAATCTCCAGTTAATAGACCAGAAGATCTTATCAAAGATGCTCAAGATAAGCCTTTAACTACATTAGCATTGTCCGAAAATCACTTCGATTTTAAAGACGTGAAGAAGGGAGAGGAAGTCGAGCACAAATATGAAGTCACCAACACAGGGAAAAATCCTCTGATTATTTCTCATGTAAAACCAGGTTGCGGATGTACTGCACCAGATTTTACGAAAGACCCTATTTTGCCAGGACAAAAGGGATATGTCACTTTGAAATTTAATTCAGCTAATTTCGAAGGCACTCAAAACAAATATGCGGATATCTATGCTAACGTAGAGCAGATTCCGGTTAAATTAACATTCACAGCAAACGTAGTAAAATAATAACCATGATAAATACAATTTTTTTGCAAGCAGCCCAAGAAGGAGGAGGAACAATGATGATGTTGATGATGGCAGTAATGTTCGTCGGATTCTATTTTCTAATGATCCGTCCTCAAATGAGAAAACAAAAACAAGAAAAGAGTTTTCAAGAGACTCTTAAAGTTGGACAAAGAGTAGTTACCACTTCTGGATTGCACGGGCGAGTAGCTCAGATCCAAGAAGACGGAATCGTTATCGAAACACTTTCTGGAAAATTAAAATTCGAAAAAGCAGCCATATCAAGAGAATTTACTCAACAGAGATTTCCCGATACAGCAGTAGAAGAGAAAAAATAATTCTCTTTTTCTTTACTTATAAAAAAAACTCGAGATCCTTGGATCTCGAGTTTTTTTATTCTGATACGTAATTGTATTTTTAAGTAAGTAACAATATCAACAGACTTGCAGTAAATATTCTGAATATCGTTACCAAAGGGTATACTTGCGCATAACTTTGGATTGGAACATCACTTTCTAGATAATTGGTGCTAAATGAAAGCGCAGCAGGGTCGGTATAACTTCCGCTCATGATTCCCGCCAATTGCAGATAATTGATTTTCATAAAAAATCGTCCAACAATCACCATTAGAATTAATGGAGTGAAGGTTATCGCGCAACCATAAAGTAAGAATGTCCAACCATTGAATTTAATGAAGTTTTCATAAAAACCTTCACCGGCATGGATTCCTACTGCAGCGAAGAATAGACAGATTCCTAAATCTTTCATGAAATGGATCGCTCCTGTGTTGATATAAGAGTGGATAAAAGATATTCCGCCATATCTCGAAATTAAAAGTGCAACAATAAGTGGTCCTGCTGCAAATCCAAGTTTTAAAGGAGTTGGAAGTCCAGGAATCATCAATGGAATTGATCCAACGATTATACCTAACAGTAATCCTCCGAAAAGTGAAAGGAAATCGGGTTCAATTAACTTTTTCTCTTGATTACCGATGATTTGTTCGGCTTCTGTAATCGCTTCGTCGGTTCCGATGACTCTTAAGATATCACCATAAAATAATTCCAAACTTGGTCTTGGGATGATTTCTTTACCTGCACGGAAAACTCTTGTTACCTTCAAGTCATAAGTATTGTACAAGTCAAGCTCGGAAAGCTTCTTATGTACAGCCGAAGGCTTAGTTACAAAAATATTTTTCTTACTAATATCAGAATCAGATTCGATGAAATTGTCAGTAGATGGACGTCCTATTAATTTGATAAAAGAATCGAGGTCAGCTTCTTTACCAACAATCATCAAAACATCTCTGTCTTGTAGATGAGTATCCATCGTTGGCGAAAAGACGGCGGTCTCGCCAGAATGTTTTAATCTGGAAATTACAATTTCGTGGCCACTTTCTTTGATCGCTTGTAATAGTGTTTTTCCAAAAAATTCAGGATTAACAACACGTAGTTTTTTGTGAACCAAAGGTTCTTCACGATTAATTTTATTCATTCTGAATTTTCTCATTTCGGTTTCAGGATGAATGTTCAATAATAATTTAGATAAAATAATCGTCCCAATTATTCCAAAAACACCAAGAGGATAGGTGATGGCATAACCAATAGTTGGGTCATCAAAAGTACGATCAGGCATGGCTTTACTCATTTCTTCAATCGTATTTTTTGCAGCTCCTAATCCAGGTGTGTTGGTTACCGAACCACTCATAATACCTACGAGATTTTCGATACTTAAGCCAGTAAATTTAAAGAGAAGAAATGTGATGAATCCTCCCATAAGTACCGTTGAAACGGCAAGAATATTAAATTTGAGTCCTTCACTTTTGAATGATGAAAAGAAGGAAGGTCCAACTTGTAATCCAATTCCATAAACGAACAAAATCAAACCAAAATCCCGAATAAAATCCAAAATGGAGTGGTCGATTCGATAGCCTAAATGTCCCAAAAAAAGTCCTGCGAACATAACTGCAGATACACCAAATGTAATTTTTCCAATTTTTAATCGTCCTACAAATATTCCTAAACCAATTGCTAACATTATAGAAATCAACGATTGAACAATGTTAGGTTCCTCAATAGGAAGTAAAAGAGTTCTTAACCAATCAAACATTTTAATAGTTTTTAAAATTCGAGTGCAAAATTACTTAATGTGAAAAAGTGTGGCAGTGTGATCGATAGTGAAATATGTCAGATTTTGAAAAATAAAATCCCAACTTGATAGATCGGGATGGTATTATGTTAAAAGAGAGAAAATTTAAGGCTTACTACTCATTTCAAAAACCAATTCGCCACCTTTTTCGATGTCTTCATATTTTAATATATGGTTTTTGATTTCTTTTCCGTTGATGGTCACTTTTTTTGCATAAACATTTTTATCCGACTGATTCTTGGTTTTAACAGTTAAAAAGTGTCCGTTATCCAGATTCACTTTTGCAGATTTCACCAAAGGCGAACCCAAAGCATAATCATTAGAGCCCGGTAAAACGGGATAGAATCCTAAAGCTGAAAACAAATACCAAGCGCTCATTTGCCCTGCATCATCATTACCACACAATCCAGCTTCACCATCGTGATACATGTCTTTAAGGATCATTCTCACAGTTTTTTGAGTTTTCCAAGCGTCATTAGTCCAGTTGTAAAGATATGGAATGTGATGTCCAGGTTCGTTTCCGTGTACGTAGTTTCCGATAATTCCGTCTCGAGTAATGTCTTCGTTTTTTTCGATATATTTTTCTTCAATCGGAGTGTTGAAAATTTTATCTAAATGTTTTGAAAACTGGTCTTTTCCGCCCATCATTTCAATCATATCAGGAACGTTTTGTGGAACATAAAGACCATAATTAAAAGCATTCCCTTCAATAAAACCTTGTCCATGTGTATCCATCGGATCAAATTCTTTTCGGAATGTTCCGTCTGAAAGTTTTGGACGCATAAAACCTATTTTGGAGTCATAAACGTTTTTGTAACTTTCGGAACGTTTTAGATATTCGTTTTCTAAAGATTTGTTTCCAGTTTTTTTGCCATTTGTGCAATGCACCAATCATCATAAGCATATTCCAAAGTTTTGGAAACAGATGAACCACTTTTATCTTCAGGAACGTAACCTAATTTCAAATACTCGCCAATTCCATCATAATATTTGAGGTTGGAAGAATTAACAGAGGCTCCTATAATTTTACTTAAATCGGCATCAGTAGTATTTTTTGCAACAGCATCTGTCAAAACAGAAACCGAATGATAACCAATCATACACCAGTTTTCGTTGGCATAATGACTCCAAATTGGCAAGGCTTTATGAACACTTTGGTCATAATGCGCCAACATCGATTTTACAAAATCGTTATTTCGTTTTTTCTCAATTAAATTATAAAAAGGATGCAAAGCGCGATACGTATCCCAAAGCGAAAAGATGGAGTAATTGGTAAAATCTTTAGCTTCGTGAATGTTTTGGTCCAGACCGAGATATTTTCCGTCCACATCTTGATAAATAATTGGGCTCATCATCGTGTGATAAAGAGAAGTGTAAAACACTTTTTTGTCCTCCTCAGTGAGCATTTCAACCTCAATTTTTGAGAGTTGCTTTTCCCATTTATTTTGAGTTTCAGTTTTTACTTTATCAAAATCCCAATGTGGAACTTCTGCCTCCAAATTCTTCATTGCACCTTCCGTAGAAACATTGGATAAGGCAAATTTAACCGTGATTGCTTCGTTTTCGTTGGTGTCAAAATCGAAATAAGCTCTAATTTTTCCTCCAGCAAATTCAGGGAAGTTTACGTTTTCATTAAATTTTCTGTAGAACCCGTTGTATTCAACCTTTTCGTATCGTTTTCTGCCATAGGATTTAAATGGCTTCGAAAATTTCATCGCGAAGAATACTTTGCGAGTTCTTGCCCAACCTGTGGTTTCACGATAACCAACAATGGTTTGATTATCTTCTACCCGAACAAACGTCCAAACGTTTTTATCATCATAGTTGTAAATGTTCGACATCAAGTCCAAGATAATATGCGCTTCCGAGCTTTTCGGGAACGTATAACGATGAACTCCAACTCGTTCTGATGCAGTGAGTTCGGCTTTAATTCCATAATCATCCAACAAAACCGAATAATATCCAGCTTCTGCTTTTTCATTTTTATGTGAATATTGAGAATGATAACCGCTTTTGTGAGTTTTAGCATCTCCAGGTTCTAAATTTAATTTTCCAACTGTCGGCATCACCAAAAAATCCCCTAAATCCGAATGACCAACACCACTAAAATGCGTATGAGAAAACCCGAAAATAGTGGTGTCATCATACTGATAACCTACGCAATAACGATAGGTTTCTGGATTGTATTTTCCATCTTTTGCATAAGGTTCTTGATTGGTTTCAGGAGATAATTGCACCATTCCGAAAGGAGCTGTAGCTCCGGGAAATGTATGTCCCATGTTTTTGGTTCCTGTCATGGGATTGACATAGGAGACAAGGTTTTGAGCATTCATGTTGAGAAGAAAGAGTAAAGAAAATAGAGAAAAGAGGTTTTTCATTTTTTTGTAAAAAAAGTTTTTATAAAAATAGAGATAATATTTTAAACTTATTTTT
>NZ_JBYVEB010000012.1:0-46652 GCF_058117085.1 Chryseobacterium sp. CG10_8
CGCCATGTTCGGTTTGACATCGAATATAGCTGGTAATTACCAATAATGTCCTCGCTTTAATTTGGATACCACCCTCGTTTTAGATCATCCACACTTTAGCTAAATCGAGTAGGAGTGTCAAAAAAATTTTCAATTAAACAAAATACACAACTATAAATAAATCAAAAAAATGAGCAATTTAAAAGAAACCACCGTTTTGGGAATTTTTAAAAAGCAGGCGCTTCCAGAAGGAACGATGCCGATTTCAGAATTTCAATTAGATAAATACCTCGGAAGATGGTACGAAATAGGAAGGATGGATTTTTTTTGGGAAAAACTACATCTTACAAATGTTTATGCAGAATACCGCTTGAACAAAGAATGAACCGTTAATGTAAAAAACACTGGCTATAACGAAAAAAAGGAAAAATGGTCGAGTTATGAAGGAGAAGCAAGATTTCGCGATGACCATCATGTTGCGGCTCTTGAAGTCTCCTTTTTTGCTGGAGCTTGGGCTGGCTATAATGTAATGAGTATTGATGAAGATTATCAGTATGCTCTTGTTTTCGGTAGAAATCTGGATTACTTATGGCTCTTGTCCAGAAATAGAGACATGCCAGAGGAAATTAGGGAAAAGTATCTCAAAATGGCAAAAGAGGTTGGCTACGAGGTAGAAAATATCCACTGGCCAGACCAAAACTTAGACATCGAACCCCTTAATAACAAATAATAAATCTACCCCATCAGTCAGTCAAAAAAATGAGCTCTCGAAAGATGACAAATCATTTTTTTCTGAAAAGTCTTAGTGGACGTAGAAAGAAGAGGTAGCCTTTTGGACTACCTCTTTATAATTTATTTAAGCATCTTCAATTCGTCAAAGTGCTTCTTGAATTTTTGAATTTTAGGACCAACCACTGCACTACAATAAGGCTGGTTAGGGTTAGCGTTGTAATATCCTTGATGATATTGTTCAGCAGGCCAAAACTTTTCGAAGGGAGACAGCTCTGTTACTACTTTGTTAGGATATTTTCCAGATAAATTAATCTTTTCAATGGCTTTTTCTGCAAGTTTTTTCTCTTCCTCGTTGTTATAATAGATTACCGAACGATATTGAGTACCCACATCATTTCCTTGTCTATTCAATTGTGTTGGGTCATGAAGAAAAAAAAACACCTCCAAAAGCTGACTGTATGAAATCACTTTCGGGTCATAACTAATCTGCACTACTTCTGCGTGTCCGGTTTCTCCTGTGCAAACTTCTTCATAAGTTGGATTATCTTTAGTTCCTCCAGAATACCCAGAAATAGCAGAATCAATACCTTTTAGCATGTTAAAACAAGACTCAACACACCAAAAACATCCTCCTCCAAAGGTTATTTTGTTTAAATTGTTATTTTCCATTTTTTTTGTTTCAGCTTTAGTTCCCTTCTTTTCCTTGCTCTGTCCGTTGCAGGAGAAAAGAAAAAGAGAACACAAAATTATTAAAATTCCTCTACTACGACTCAAAATAAAACCTTCCATTCTTATTAAATTGAAAATCTTTGCGGGTCAATATTCTCTGGGCGAAAAGGAAGCGTCTTGATATATTCTTTGGTAAGTACCATTGCGTTTTCATTCTTATAGCGATTCAATACTTCCAAGATGTCATCAGGTGGAGTCGTTGATTTCCTAAGCATCATATCAATCCAAACTCCCGTAGCCTCAGCGGTTGCACAATGAGTCCCATCTGGCAGGTAAAATTTGTGAGTGAATTGATAAATTCCTCCATCATCAGAACTTCCTGTGATTTCCAGACTCACCATCACATTTTGGTCTGCATAAATTTCTTTAAAAAACGAATAGCGCTCATGCAAAATGACTGGCCCAATTCCCCATCGATTAAGTTCTTTAACCCCCATCTTGTGTTGGGTCATAAAAGCCATTCGGGTTTGTGCGCAATATTCCACATAAGTAGAATTCGCAAGATGTCGATTGGCGTCAATATCGCTCCAACGAACTTCGAACTGATGATAATATACAGACATACTTTTCTAATTATTTCAAGTTTGATTAATAAGATTTCAAAATTAAGCAATAATGATGGTTCGGAAAAATCGTATTTTTGGAAAATTGATTCTTTTAATAATCCATGGATAGAAAAAAAGTTATCATTATTGGCGGTGGCGCGGCAGGTTTTTTCTGCGCCGCTAATATTGATGAAAAAAAATACGATATCACCATTCTCGAGCAAAACAAAGATGTTCTTCAGAAAGTGAAAATTTCTGGCGGCGGACGTTGCAATGTAACACACGCTTGTTTTGACCCAAAAGAACTGGTGCAATTCTATCCTCGTGGAAACCGCGAGCTATTAAGTGTTTTTACAAGATTTCAACCAGGAGACACCATCGACTGGTTTCTTCAACGAAACATTTCGTTGAAGACTGAAAACGACCTCAGAATGTTCCCAGAAAGCAATTCATCACAAACCATTATTGATTGTTTTATTTCTGAAATCAAAAATAAAAACATAGAAGTAGCAACACAATGCTCAGTGAAAAACATCGAAAAAAAGAGTGAAAATTACATTGTTGAAACCAATATAGGCACTTATGAAGCTGATTACATTGTATATACAACGGGAAGCTCTCCAAAATCATTGAAAATCATTGAAAATCTTGGCCATCGCATCGTTGAACCCGTTCCTTCTCTTTTTACTTTTAACATTAAAGATGATTTACTAGAAGGACTTGCTGGGACATCTTTCGAAAATGCCGAAATCAACATTCCAAAACTTAAGACTGACGAAAGTGGGCCTCTATTAATCACTCATTGGGGGCTTTCGGGACCAGCTGTTCTAAAACTGTCCGCTTGGGAAGCCAGAAATCTCGCCAACCTGCAATATCAATTCGAAATCGAAGTCAATTTTATTTCCCAAAATATTTCTGACGCTGAAGAAATTTTGGCAGATGCAAAAAGCAATCATCCCAAAAAGCAAATAGGTCAACTCAGAGCATTCAACATAACTCAAAGATTTTGGTATCGAATTTTAGAGGTATCGAAAATCAATCCCGAAAAGCAGGTTGCTAATCTTTCAAAAAACGAAATGCTTCTTCTACTTGAAAACCTTTGCAGAAAGAAACTCGCCGTAACGGGGAAATCGACCTTCAAAGAAGAATTTGTTACCGCAGGAGGTGTCGAACTCAAAGAAATTAATTTTAAAAACATGAGTTCCAAAATATTAGAAAACGTCTATTTTGCGGGAGAAGTTCTTAATATTGATGCAGTTACAGGCGGATTCAACTTTCAGGCTTGTTGGAGCGAGGCTTGGTTAATTGGGCAAGACCTCAACGAAAAATAATTCACTGTGTCCTTTTATTTTGCATAAAAAGTTTAACTTTATTCATCTTTTATGCATGGTCAACATCAAAAAAATATCAAATAGTACCCTGAAAGCCATTTTAGTTTTGGCTTTCGCTTACTTTTTTTGGTTGATGCTGAGATTGACTTTGGAATACATTCCTGCAAAGTCTGATGTAAGTTTTCTCATGATAAAGCAATCCGAAGTCGAATCCAGACCAGAATATTTGTGCTTCTTTTACATCCATGTCTACACCAGCATTTTTGTGCTGCTTTCTGGATTTTTTGCAATTCTCAGAAAGAACTTTGGAACAAAAAATTTGCATCAAATTTCTGGTAAAATTTATGTTTTTCTACTGTTAGTTTTTGCTGCTCCATCAGGAATTTATATGGGCGTTTTTGCAAATGGAGGACTGATTTCGATTGCGTCATTTCTCATTTTGGGATCCTTGTGGTGGTACTCGACTTACAAAGCATATCGATTGGTGAGACAAAAAAAATTTAAACTTCATCAGCAATGGATGTGGAGAAGTTTTGCATTAACTCTATCCGCCATTACGCTTAGACTTTGGAAATTAATTATCGTTTATTTCTTTCAACCTGCACCGATGGATGTTTACCAAATTGTTGCTTGGTTAGGTTGGGTTCCAAATATTTTACTCATCGAATTTTTAATATCAAAAAAACACATATGAAACTTTTAAAACCTTTAGCTTTAGCTCTCATTACTCTTCTTTTAATGCAATGCAAAAAAGACGAAAAGACTTCAACAACCAACGAAGACAATGACACTATTTCACTGAAAAAAGACACCATTATACAGCAAGAAATCCATGAAGACCTCTATGGAATCTATACTGGTGAATTTTTGGGTAAAGAAAAACACGTTTCTGATTATGATGGCTCAGAATATACAACAGGTGACTATAGAAGAATTTCCCTTAAAATTAATCGGATTACCGAAGACAGCGTCTATGGACAAAGTATCGTTGACGGAAACCAACGTCCTTTCCAAGGTGTTTTTAATAAAAATAAAAATTCATTCGTCCTGGATGAACCTGGTAGCGACAAATCTGATGGTCGCTTCGAAGTCAAAGTACAAGGAGATAGTATGACGGGAAGTTGGACTGTCTTTAATAAATCGGCGGTTAAAATTCCGCAAAAAACACTCAAACTTATCAAAAAAGAATTTGTCTATAGCCCTAATTTCATGTTGGACAAAAACAATGAGTTGGTCGATTGGAACAATCCAAAAGAGTTTGTAGAAAAATACATTGATGAGGAAACTGGAGAAAAAGCCTCCTATTCCGAAGAACGTTTTAGAAAAGCATCTGAAGCTGTTTTTACACTCAACGCCTCAAAACAAAAACTTTCTGAAAAAGATTTGAAGAACTTAAGAAAATTGGATTTACAGATTATTAAGAACTCTGTTTTTGCAAGACACGGATATTCCTTCAAAAAGCCAACCTATCGTAATTTCTTTGAAGCTACAGATTGGTATATTCCAGTTTATGATAATGTAGATAATCAGCTTTCGTCTTTGGAAAAAGAAAACGTTGCCTTGCTCAATCGTTTTATCAAATATGCAGAGGATAAGTACGACTACTTTGGTAGATAATGCGAGTGTATAACTTTTTCTTAAATGAAGTTTAAATATTATCTTTGCCAAAAAACACGTATGAAACAACTATTTTTTACAGCCGCTATTGTATTAGGCTTTTCTTTTTCTCATGCTCAAATCACATTAGATAAAGCTATTGGAAGTGCTTCTAAAGGCGCTAAAGCTTTTACTTTTTCTAATGAAGATGCCAAAAAACTGTCCAAAGAATCGGTAGATTACATGGATAAGAATAATAAAATTGCAGGAGCTAATGACCCTTATACAAAAAGATTGAATCGTCTTTTTGGAAAACACAAAAGCCAAGATGGACTTACGCTTAATTACAAAGTATATTTGGTAACTGACATTAATGCTTTTGCTTGTGCGGACGGAAGTGTAAGAGTTTTTGCTGGCTTAATGGATATTTTAACGGACGAAGAACTTCTTGCTGTAATTGGTCACGAAATTGGCCATGTTAAAAATCAGGACACCAAAGACGCTATCAAAGCTGCATATATGAAAGCTGCTGCTCTTGACGCAGCTTCTTCGGCTTCAGGAACTGTAAAGACTCTTAATGAAAGTCAGTTGGGAACGATGGCCAACTCATTTTTAGACGCAACTCATTCTAGAAAGCAAGAGACAGACGCAGATTTGTATTCCTACAACTTTATGAAAACTAATGGATACAATGTTGTAGGCGCATATACCGCTTTCAAAAAATTGGTCTTGCTTTCTCAACAAAAAGCATCCTCCTTTGACAAAATGATGAGCTCGCATCCAGATAGTCAAAAGCGTGCTGCTGCAGTAAAGAAGCAAGCTGAAAAAGATGGTCTTTGGAAAGATCCCGGAACTGTTGCCTTGCCCACAACTAAAATAAAACAACAATAAAATAAAAAAGAGCGAAATGATTTCGCTCTTTTTTTGGATTTTTCTGGACTTCTATCGTTCATTTGGTTTATGAATTTTTACAAATATCCAGGTTAGCAAACACCCTGCTGCATAACACCAAATATCAATCCAAGAGAAGGAATTACCTAACATAATGTAAGGAATGCTGCCTTCAGGAAAACCAAGAAATTCTGCTGCTTTGAAATATTGTAAGACTTCAATAAAAATTGAAAATACAAAAACACCAAGGATAAGAAGTGTTTTGTTTTCGACCTTTACAAAAGAAAGAATCATAGTGTACAAGACAATCACAGCAATGACGTCTCCTAAATAAGCACGAACAAAAAACCAATCTTTAAATACCGTTGCAATAAGTATTTCGATAATCAGTAGAGCTATTGTAACTAAGAAGTAAGTACGGTTAAATTTCATTTTTATCATAAAGTGTTTAATTGATATCCATAGCGTTGATTTGAACTTTGTATTCCGAGGGAAGCAAAATGGCTTTAACTAAGTCATCCATTTTCAAAATTTTGAGCAATTTATAAACAGGAGCTGTTGGTGTCAAAAAAGAATAGTCACTAAACTGCGTCAATTCTTTCACTCTTTTCGGGACAACCAATTTTTGAGCTTCAATTAGTAGTTTAAACCTTGTCAAACCTAAATGTTTTTTATATTGCTCAAACAGATCATCGGTGTAATGACTTTTTTCCATATCATGCTGTAGATGAGACGCTCTGGCAATTAACCAAGACGCATAATCATCCGGAATTTCTTTAACTCCCATCCTTCTCCCAACTTCAGAAAAGACTTTGTAAACCTCTGCTTTTTCTTCATTATTTAGTTTCCTTTCTAATAATTCATAAGCGGAAATTGAATAATACATCAACATAAAAAGCACATCTCGGTAGCCCCAATCCGGAATAGAATAGCCCCTCTTTTGCTCCACAGAAGAATGAATTTTATGAATGGTTTCAATGGTCTTATGAGCTTCTTCTTGTGAAGCAAAAACAATTTTTCGCGCGTATTCTACCGTTGAAAACATCCTTCCCAAAGGATCATTAGGTAATTTACCGGTAAAATAAAGCCAATCAACAGTTTTGTTAAGCGCAAATTCTGCCGCAGCTCCCGCAAAAATAAATAGAATCACATCACTTTTGCCCCAAATTTTCCGAACAATTGAGTCTTCAGAAACAAAAGGTATTTCAAATTGTCCGCTAAAGTCGTTGGTGAGACTTATTTTCCCTGAGGAAAATGGACACTTCATAGACTGATTATCATGTGTTTTCATGATTTTGAAATTAAATACACTGCAAATATAAAAATTTACTTTGAATTACAAAGTGCTTTGTAAGCAATTTTTAAATAGCCATGAAACACTCTATATTTGTAAGAAAAACATGAAGCAGATCATATTTATCCTCTGTTCTGTAATAAGTACTCTTTCGTTTGCTCAAACTCAAGAGGGCGTGAGACATCAAGCCCCACCACCTCCTCCAAGTGAAACTATTTACGATCAGGTTGAAAAAAAAGCTGAATTTCCCTTGGGTCTTAATACTTTCAGACAAATGATATCCGATAATGTGGATCTGGATAATCTCTACGAAATAGAATCTGATGTACAATGCAACCTCTTTTTCACAATCGAAAAAGATGGTACAATGACCGACATAAAAGCTGTCGGAAACAACGACGCATTCAACAAAGAAGCAGTAATTGCAATTAGTAAAATAAAAGAAAGATGGAATCCAGCTTATTTATATGGTTCTCCTGTTCGCTCAAGATGGAAAGTTCCAATTAGCTTGAATTTTGAAGAAGACGATCCTACTGCAACATTTCCATATGGTATAGATGATTTCAGAAATAGAATTAGAAAAAATCTCAATTTTTCAAAAATAAAAGGAGAAGATCAAAAGTGTGAAATATTCTTTGATGTTGAGTCCAATGGTACGATCTCAAAAATACAAATTCTTGGTGATAATAAATCACTGAATAAAGAGGTCAAAAAAGCAATTTCAAAAATTAAAATACGATGGAATCCGCCAATAAAAAATGGGATCGCGTCAAAATCAAGCCTCATGATTCCATTTGAAATCGAAAACTCAAAATGACATTGAGACAATGAGAAAACTCAGTCGATAAAATTATTTTTAGAAAAAAACTCGGACTAACTTTAAGAAAAAATATGAAAAACCTTATCATAAGTTCTGCGCTTTCGGTTTTGATGCTTAGTTCGTGTACAACTCGAGTTGTCTCTTCAGAAAAATCTTATTCTGACGACCTTATTAAAGTTGGAAAACAGTATTCATTTGTATCTGAAGATGGACAAAAACAAAGGTTCACGGTTTCTCAAATTGATGAAGATTACATCTATGGCAAAGATGTTAATAGCCAAGAAAAAAAAAGTCGAAAAATCCAAAATCAAAGAAGTTAAAAGCAAACACCTTAGGAACCATCGGAATTATTGCGGGTGTAGTAGTTCTCGCTGTTGTTGTGCCGGCCTACGTTTCCAACAAACCAGTGGGACAATAGCAATTATTTTCCAATCATTTTCTTTATCGCATTGAGCTTCATCAAGCCTTCAATTGGAGTTAGTGTGTCGATGTCGATTTTGGTTAGTTCTTCACGAATGTTTTCTAAAACAGGATCATCTAACTGAAAGAAAGACAATTGCATACTTTCTTCAGTCACTCTTTTTATTTTTTCCGAACTTCCGCTTTGTGAGCGAGAGTCTTCCAATGTTTTCAAGATTTCATTAGCTCGATTTACCACTTTGCTTGGCATCCCTGCCAATTTCGCCACATGAATTCCGAAACTATGTTCACTTCCACCAGAAACTAATTTTCTTAAGAAGATAATGTTGCCTTTGTTTTCTTGGATGGAAACATTATAGTTTTTAATTCGCTCGAAATTAATGGTCATTTCGTTGAGCTCGTGGTAATGCGTTGCAAACAATGTTTTAGGCTGAGTCGGGTGTTGATGGAGGTATTCCGCAATTGCCCAAGCAATGGAAACGCCGTCATAAGTTGAAGTTCCACGTCCGATTTCATCCAAAAGAATCAAACTTCTGTCCGAAATATTATTCAAAATATTCGCTGCTTCATTCATTTCCACCATAAAAGTCGATTCGCCGGCCGAAATATTATCAGTAGCTCCTACCCTTGTGAAAATTTTATCTAAAATTCCTATTTCAGCATGTTTCGCAGGAACAAAACTGCCAATCTGCGCTAACAAACATACCAAAGCCGTCTGTCTCAAAATCGCAGATTTACCCGCCATGTTTGGTCCTGTTACCATAATAATTTGCTGAGTATCTCTATCCAGAAAAATATCATTCGGAATGTATTTTTCTCCCAAAGGAAGGGCTTTTTCAATAATGGGATGTCGAGCTTCTTTCAAATCAATTCCGAAACTGTCATTAAGAACCGGTTTGGTGTAACTTTCGGAAATAGCTAATTCCGAAAGACCAACAGCAACGTCTATTTGCGCAATGATGTTTGAATTTTCCTGAATTTGGTCGATATACGTCATCACTTCTTCACAAACTTTGCGATACAGCTGATATTCCAAAACGGAAATTTTTTCTTCTGCGCCAAGAATTTGGTCTTCGTATTCCTTTAATTCATCTGTGATGTAGCGTTCTGCATTCACCAACGTTTGTTTCCTAATCCAATCTTCAGGAACTTTATCTTTATGGGTATTTCTAACTTCAATATAATACCCGAAAACATTATTAAAGCTAATCTTCAAACTCGAAATTCCAGTACGTTCGATTTCTCGTTCGCACATTTCATCCAGAAAATCTTTACCTTTTGTTTGAAGACCTCGCAATCTATCCAATTCGGCTTCAACTCCTTCTTTAATCACATTTCCTTTAGAAATATTCACAGGAAGTTCGTCATTCAAATGGTTCTCTAGGAATGAAATTAATTCTTCGAAGCTATTCAAAGGCTGTAACCAGGCCAAAACTTCGTGATGAGGATGGAGTTGTTCTTTAATTTTTTTAATTGAAATTAAACTTTGACGGAGATAACCTAATTCTTTTGGTGAAATTTTCTCAGAAGCCAATTTCCCCATCAAACGGTCGAGGTCGGAAATGGATTTTAAAAGTGATTGAACATCAAATTTCAGATCTTCTTGCTTATTAAAGAAATCCACCAAAGACAATCGGCGATTGATTTCGTTAACCGACTTAAGAGGCAAAATAATTCTACGCCTCAACAATCTTCCACCCATCGGTGTAGAAGTGCGGTCCACAATATCTAAAAGTGATTTCCCTTCTCTGCTTGAAGGATAAATAATTTCTAAATTCCTAAGTGTGAATTGGTCCATCATCAGGAAATCATCCGGTGGAATTCTTTGAATCTTAGTAATGTGACTGAGTAAATCGTGGTGGGTGTCTTCCACCAAATAAGCAAAAATAGCACCTGCCGCTGTTATTCCTAACTTCAAATCACTTACACCAAAACCTTTCAATGAGTTGGTTGAAAAGTGAGATTTCAGTTTTTCTTCAGCGTAAGAGTATTGGTAAGCCCAATCTTCAAGCTTAAAAGCGTTCTTATTTTTGAGTTGAGTTGGTAATTCTTTAGTCCTTTGAAAAAGAATTTCACTCGGGTCAAACGTATTGACAATATGTAACAAATGCTCCTGATTGCCTTCGGAAACTAAAAATTCACCCGTAGAAATATCGACCAAAGCTAACCCGTATTTCTCCTTTTCTTTATGAATAGAAAGTAGAAAATTATTTTGTTTTGAAGTGAGAACTTGGTCATTGAAGGTAACTCCGGGCGTAACTAATTCGGTAACACCCCTTTTTACAATTCCTTTCACCATTTTCGGATCTTCTAATTGGTCGCAAATAGCAACCCGAAGTCCAGCTCTTACTAATTTCGGTAAATAAGAATCAATGGAATGATGAGGAAATCCAGCCAATTCTATGTGCGAATCGCCATTGTTCCTTTTGGTCAGAACAATTCCTAAGATTTGGGAAGTTCTAATGGCATCTTGTCCGAAAGTTTCATAAAAATCCCCCACCCGAAACAACAAAACGGCATCTGGATATTTCGCCTTAATGCTGTTATATTGCGTCATCAACGGAGTTTCTTTCTTCTCTTTTGCCATAATTTTCCTTCAAAAATAAGGGGGTAAAAATACAAATAATTTTATCAATTTCTGAAAAAGAAAAAGCTTTCAAAAACCCTTGTCATGATAACTAACAACAATTAAGAAACCCTATTCTTAATAGCTTTGGAGCTTTTTTCGAAAGCCCATTTCTTTTTATAATCAATCCAAGATTTCTTGAAAATTTTACGCATCAACTTGTCCGTATATCTCATCGGAAATACCTGATAAAGCATGTTGAAAAATCTTCCCGGTTTATTAGGTAATGCTCTCAATGATAGAGAGAAACCAGGCCCAACATACCTGTTAAAATGCCACCACGCACCAGGAATGTAGAGCGCATCTCCATGCTCCATAAAGACCTCGTAACCTTTGGCATACTTCAACCCTGGATACTTCTCATAATCAGGATTTTCATAATCAATATCTTCAATGGTATGCACTGAAAGAGGAACTCTATATAAAAAATCGGATTGCGCTTGGTCAAACAGCAAAATTCTTTTCTTTCCTTCAAAATGAAAGTGCATAAAATCACCCAAATCCACATCATAATGCATCAACACATGCGCCTCACTCCCACCAAAAAACAAAGTCGGAATTTTTTTAAAAAAACGAATTCCCAAATCCGGATAAGTGAAATTATTAAGAAGTTCTGGGAGTCTTTCGGTAATGATATAGAAGAAAATCCTTAAGTCAGATGGACCTTTTCTAATGGCATCAATATAATCCTTCATCTTCATTTTAGTCACAGGTGCATCCGAACTTTTGTTAGCATCCGCTGGCTTATTATCGTAGATGGGGACAATTTGGTCGCCTGCTTTCTCAATGATGTAGTCAAAATTCCATTTGTCAAACTCCGCCCACTGTTTTGCAAAACCTTTAAGCAACAATGGTTTTTGAGGTTTGAAATACTTTTTTTGAAATTCATCTTTGCTGATAGAACCTTCTATCACATCCACTTGACCCAGTATCATCTTGTTGATTTTTAAAGAAAAACGAAATTATTTTTTGTAAAATTAATCAATTTTGAAGAAAAACCTTCTGAAATTTATGCTTTATCTTTGCCAAAATTTCTGAAAATTGACAAAGAAACTCAAACTCGAAGAACTCGGAAGAATCGACGTAGAAACTTTTAAAGAAACCACCAAAAAACCTTTGGTCATCGTATTAGACAACGTGCGAAGCATGCATAATGTGGGTGCTGTATTTCGTACAGCTGATGCTTTTCTGATAGAAAAAATAATCCTTTGTGGCATTACACCAACGCCGCCACATCGTGAAATTCACAAGGCTGCACTTGGCGCTACCGAAAGCGTCGAATGGCATTACGAAAAAGAAATTACCACTGCTTTGGAAAACCTGAAAAAGGAAAATTACAGCATTCTGGGAATCGAACAGACCTCAACGAGCCAGAAATTGCAGAATTTCCCTATTAATAAAGAAGAAAAATATGCTTTGGTTCTTGGAAACGAAGTAGAAGGTATTTCAGAAGAAGCACTTCCTCTTTTTGACCAATTTATTGAAATTCCTCAAGAAGGAACCAAACATTCTCTCAATGTCTCTGTCTGTGGAGGAATTGTAATGTGGGAGTTCTACAAAAACTTGTAATTAAGCCTCTATAAAGGCATAAACTGAATCATACAAAAACGATTTCGACCGAAGTCGTTTTTTCTTTGCCTACAAAATCGTGTCCGTTCTCCAAAATTGCTTAATTTAGCATCATGTTTATCAAAGATTACATTTCAAAAGATTTTCCTGCATTTAAGGAAAGTGATTCTATTGAAGAAGCTTCAGAAGTTGCAAAAGAATTTGGATACTCCCATATTTTCATCACCAAAAAAGGATTGTTTGTAGGTGCTTTGAGTCAAGCTTTTCTGGAAGAAAGTCCAGAAGGAAAGCTTTCTTCTCTACAGATGCATTATGAGCGTTTTGCTATTTTGGAGGACGGAAGTGTTATTGATACAGTAAAATTTTTTTATGTTTTCAATTCCAATGTCGTCCCTGTGATTAGCAAAGACGAAAAATATTTGGGATACATTTCTTGCGATGACATCTTTAATGAATTTTCAAAATATCCTTTGTTCAGCGAAACGGGAGCTGTTTTAACAGTCCAAACAAATAGCCAACATTACTCTTTTTCGCAAATTGCGCAGATTGTTGAGAGCAACAACGCCAAAATATACGGATGTTATGTCAGCGGTTTTGCTCCTGATGGGATCCAGATTACATTGAAAATGAGCAATGAAAACCTGAGTTCGATTCAGGAAACGTTTGAAAGATACAACTACGTCATCATCCAAAAGTTCTATATTGATGACAAAGATGAGTTATTGAAAGATAGATTTGGTTTTTTTCAAAAATATTTGGAATTTTAAACCCTAATGAAAGTCGCCATCTATACACAAAAATCGGATTTGGATACCTTTATGTATCTGGGACGATTTATTTCCGAACTCGACAAGAGAAATATTCAATCTGTCATCTTCTCCGAAATGGTCAGAAGTATGCAATTTCCAGATACTTTCGAAACTTTTTCGTCAAAACTGGATTTAATTGAAAAGAAGATTGACTATTTTTTCACTTTCGGTGGAGACGGAACGATAGTGACTTCCCTACTTTTTGTCGAAGACACGAGGATTCCCATTGTGGGAGTCAACGCTGGGAGACTTGGTTTCTTGTCCAGTTTTACTAAAGAAGAAGTCTTCAACGAGTTGGATGATATTTTATCCGGACGACTTCAGATTTCCGAACGTTCGGTCATCCAAATTACTTCTCCGAAAACCGGAATCTTTTTCCCTTACGCACTGAATGATGTTACCATTTCCCGAAAAGAAACGACATCCATGATTACCGTGGATTCCTATATTGACGGGGAATTTCTTAATGTCTTCTGGGGAGACGGCGTTATTATTGCTACCCCAACAGGAAGTACTGCTTATTCTTTAAGCTGTGGTGGACCGATTATTTCTCCTGAAAATAATAGTTTTGCCATCACTCCTATCGCACCTCACAACCTCAACGTGCGTCCTCTCATTGTGAATGACAATGTCGAAATTAGATTAAAAATCGAAAGTCGTGTCCCACAATACACCCTTTCTTTGGACTCAAGGCTGATTCATATCAGTACAGACATGGAGATTGTTCTTAAAAAAGCTAACTTCAAAATCCTTCTGATACAACCTGATAACATCAGTTTTTACGAAACAATTCGCCAAAAACTTCTTTGGGGAAAAGACAAACGAAATTAATATTTTTAGCATAAAAATACTTACCTTTACAAGATAAATTTTACATTTTTCAAAAAAACAAAATATCAAAATTATGAGCAGAATATTTCCGGCAGGAGTTGCCACAGGATCAATGGTTTCAGAGATTTTCCAATATGCCAAAGAGAATAGATTTGCAATTCCGGCAGTTAATGTAATTGGTTCAAGCAACATCAATGCAGCAATGGAAACTGCGGCGAAACTTAATGCTCCGATTATTATTCAGTTTTCCAATGGTGGAGCTATCTATAACGCGGGGAAAGGATTGAGCAATGACGGACAAAGAGCGGCTGTTTTAGGAGCTGTAGCAGGAGCAAAACATATTCATACTTTAGCAGAAGCTTACGGAGCAACTGTAATTATGCATACTGACCACTGTGCAAAAAAATTATTGCCGTGGATTGATGGATTATTGGACGCGAGCGAACATCACTACAAAATGCATGGAAAACCTTTGTATTCTTCCCACATGATTGACCTTTCTGAAGAGCCTTTGGAAGAAAACATGGATATTTCTACTGAGTATTTCGCAAGAATGGCAAAAATGGGAATGACTTTAGAAATCGAATTAGGAGTAACTGGTGGAGAAGAAGACGGAGTTGATAACAGCGATGTAGATTCTTCAAAACTATATACTCAGCCTTCTGAAGTTGCTTACGCATACGAAAGATTAAAGGCTATCTCTCCTAACTTTACGATTGCTGCTGCTTTCGGTAACGTTCATGGAGTTTACAAGCCAGGTAACGTGAAATTAACTCCGAAAATTTTGGATAATTCTCAAAAATATGTTCAAGAAAAATTCGGAACTGGGGACAAGCCTGTTAATTTCGTTTTCCACGGTGGTTCTGGATCAACTTTAGAAGAAATTAGAGAAGCTATTGATTACGGTGTAATCAAGATGAATATCGATACTGACTTGCAGTTTGCATATCTTGAAGGAATCAGAGACTATATGCTTCACAATATCGAGTACTTGAAGTGTCAAATTGGTAATCCAGAAGGAGACGACAAGCCAAATAAGAAATTCTACGATCCAAGAGTTTGGGTAAGAAAAGGAGAAGAAACTTTTGTTACCAGATTGGTTCAAGCTTTCGAAGATCTTAACAACGTGAACACCTTGAAATAATGTTCATTTTTAAACGAAATAGTTTCATCTGAGATTATTTCGTTTAAATTTGCAATCTTTTAATTTAAAATCTTAAATTTCCAAATTAAATTTTCAGAACATGGCATTCGACTGGTTTAAAAGAAAAGGTAAAAATATCACCACTTCCACAGATGAGAAGAAAGATGTTCCCAAAGGACTTTGGCATCAGACTCCATCTGGAAAAATCGTGGAACACGAAGAACTGAAACGTAACAATTATGTTTCTCCAGAAGATGGATTCCATGTAAGAATCGGAAGTGCAGAATATTACGAAATGCTTTTCGATGGTGGAAAATTCACCGAATTGGACGCAGATGTGGAAAGTGTGGACATGCTAAAATTTAAAGACACCAAAGCATATGTCGATAGACTAAAAGAAGTTAAAGCCAAAACCAAACTTAACGATTCGATCCGTAACGCTGTTGGAAAAGTTAATGGGACAGAAATGGTTATTTCTTGTATGGACTTTGCTTTCATTGGAGGTTCTTTAGGTTCTGTAATGGGCGAAAAAATCAGACGTGCAACTGATTATTGTATGAAGCACAAACTTCCTTACATGATTATTTGTCAATCTGGTGGAGCAAGAATGCAAGAAGCAACTTACTCTTTGATGCAGTTAGCAAAGGTACAGTCTAAGTTAGCACAGCTTTCAGAAGCTGGTCTTCCTTATGTTGCTTATCTTTGTGACCCAACATTCGGAGGAATCACCGCTTCTTTTGCAATGACCGCTGATATTATCATGGCTGAACCAGGAGCACTAATTGGATTTGCAGGACCAAGAGTTATTCGCGAAACAATTGGGCGTGACTTGCCAGAAGGCTTCCAAACTTCTGAATTTTTACAAGAAAAAGGATTCGTAGATTTTATCGTAAAAAGAACCGAAATCAAGGATAAAGTATCTAAAACAGTCAATCTATTGTACCAACATTAGAATTACTACAATATAATTATTAAGAATCTTGTCCTATTGTGGCAAGATTTCTTTTTATGAGCAGAGCAATAAAAGTTTTATTCAATTCCATAAGGCGATTGTCTTTCAAGAAAATCGTTAGACTACTGCGTCTTAACTTGAGTCACCCATTATTCTCGGTCTTAAGTCTATACGCAACGCTCAAAGCCTTTTCCATTGCGCATCAACAATTTCCAAAATCTCATGCTGGTGATGGTGTTGGCAACGCTTTTAGGCACTCGTTGTGGTGTTGTCTCATTATGATGTATTGTTGCAAAATTTCATCCCCTCAAAAAGCACTTCGTTGGTGCAAAAAATTCACTGACTTACACGAAGATTTGTTCCCTAACGAACCTTTGGAAACACAAATGGACCTCCACAACAATAGGGTTGGAATGGACACTTTTATAGAAATGTTGGAGGGAATCCATCGCCAATTTTTCGAAACTCAGTTCTTCATCGACAAACTTTTAATCAAAACAAAAACCGCAAAGAAATTAGAACATAAAGATGACTTATTCGAGAACGAATTAGTATATTTAAGTTGATTAAAATTTAACCTCAAAAAAACAGAAAAAAATGATTAAACAAGGCCTTCTTAACGAGTTCGAATACGAAGCAGAAAACACCAGAAAACTCCTCAAATCCATTCCCGATTCAGCTTTAGATTACAAACCTCAACCACATCTCTGGAGCATTGGGCAATTAGCATCACACATTGCAGAAGTGTACAACTGGTTCGAAGATACCTTCAATGTTGACAATTTTGATTTGTCGACATACAAATACGACAAAGGAGATATTACAAAAGCAGAAAATATTGTTGCTAAATTTGAAGAAAATGTTGCTAGAGCCAAAGTGATATTGGAAAATTCTAATGAGGAAACCTATTTCAACAATTGGTCTATGGGAATGAATGGGCAGCCTTTCATTGATCCTGCGCCAAGAATTGCAATGGTGAGAGGGTTTTTATTCAATCACTTATATCATCACAGAGGAGAATTGGTGGCCTATCTTAGAGCTTCAGGAAATAAAGTTCCAGGACTTTATGGTCCAAGCTATGAGGAAATGCATGGATAGGATAGTAAAAATCCCGCACGAAAATTTTGTGCGGGATTTTTGAATTTATAATCAAACTTGAAGAAATGGTCAAAAAAAGCTCTCTTCTTATGTTTATCATATTTCTATGACTCATGTCAGCAATTAAATGTTTATTGATAAAATAACTCAATGTCTGATTGCAAAATGTACTAATGAGATAATTGCTTTGCCTTTTGTCCTAACTCATATAATTACAAATTCTCAAAACTTGTTCATCCAAAACAATTGTTTTTTGTTAATGATTTTTGTCTTCAATATGCTCTTTTTTTCGAAGCATTACAAAAACAAATTACACCGCAAACTTTTAAAAGAATTTTCGTCGTATTAGGACTTTAATAACCATTCAACACACTAATTGACCAGATTTCAAAAGAGCTGAACAAATACATAAGAACATACAATGTTTCGATAGTAAAAAGATCAGCCTGCACTTGTTTTTGTGCAGACTGATAGGAGGCTAATTTAATTCTAGAATTTTCTGTCCTTCCGCTAAAAGAGATTTCGTTAATTTTTAATCACCTTTTGCATAAAACTTCCGCCTGCTGTATTGATTTTAAAGTAGAACACTCCCTGCGAATTGCTTCTTATAGTAACTTTTGTGTTTTTTGCATTAACTCCAATCTGTTTTTGTAGAAGTCTACCTTGCATGTCATATATTTCAACTGAAGAAATATTAGAGTCTGCTTCAACCGTTACCTCTCCCTTGGTTGGAATTGGATATAGTTTTATGGAGTTATCAACCTTTGTTTCGGCTGTTTGTAGCACCCCTTGTACACTGGTCTCTGCCTCGTTGGTTACAATTGGAAAGTTATAATCAAAGTAAATGTTAGCTTTATTGGAAACTATATCGCCTGCAGCCAGATTATTTCTACATATCATTTTCATGAGAACGTTACCGTGTCCTCCACTTTGTACATTGGCATTAGGCATCATAAATTCTATTTTGTTACCACTCACTTTTGTATAAACTATGTGTGATGCATTTTGCAACTGGACTGTAGAGACATCAAAATCAGCTGGGTTAATATCCATTTCTACGACGATATTCGTAGCAGGAGCTGTACCTGTATTTTCAAAATTTACAATATAATGAAGGTAACTTCCAACAGACTGTAAAGGAATTGAATTGCCTTCCATGCAAACAATGTCGTTGGGATCAAAAGAATTGATTACAGTTTGTCTATAATTGAATGTGTTATCTAATGGATTAATATCTCCAGAAGTAGGGCTTACTTTTGAGGTAAAGTTTAAAAAATCTCCTGAATTAACGGGGTTTGTTGGATGGGTTGGAGTATTAATAACAAATGAAATTTCTGTAGCTGTGTTAGCATAAGGCTTAAGGTTGGAGAAGCTAAATAATATTTGGTTCCCAGATATTGAAGCGTATGGAAGAGATGTTGAGACGAAACTCATTCTAGTATTGTCAAATGTCAACAAGACGTTTCCTGAAATAGTGGTGTTTCCTTTATTTCTCCACATAAGTTTGTATTTTGCATTAAAGCCTGGGACAGCATTGGTTTCTGGTGCAATTACGACTTCTAAATCATTAGCATCCGAATTTTTTGAAACGCAAATATCTTGTGTGAAAATATTGTTGTTATTATTTGGGAAGCTATAGTTAAAAGTGGATGGTGTAACGGTGAAAAGAGTGGGGTTTTCAGGCAGGGTTGTTACGATATAAGAACCTGTTGGTACATAAAAATCATATTTCCCATTGTTTTTTACAAAAGTCTCTCCAGTATTGGTCCCATCATTTATTTTCAGTTTCATATGTTCGAAAATTTCATCATTGGCGTCACAACCATTACCGTTTTCGTCAAATCGCACAATACCTGTTACTGTATTATAGCTTCCACCAGGAACAAAGGAACAGTAGGTGTTAATGTTAACATTGTTAAGACCTTGTGATGCTAGTGCGTTTTGAATATCAGCAACTTGAAAATCGTCTACACATACATATTGGAGAGTAGGAGAATTAAAGATATCAAGAATTTCATTTGTTCCATTTTTAAGAAAAACCTTATCCAGAACAGATGATTGTAATGCCACAGTACCTAAATTTGTACAATTATTAAGATTAACAGTTTTTAAAAATGTTGGAGGATTGAGTTGAAAACCAGGGATGTAGCTAGAAGTAGCTAGATATTCAAAATAGTTTAACTGATGATGGCCAGACAAATCTAGATCAGTGATTCGGTTTCCACTTAGATAAAAAATTTCTAAGCTAGGATATGTTAAAATGTCATTGAAAGTAGCAAAATTGTTGTTAGACAAAAACAAATTTTTGAGCAGCCCTTTTGAGCCCGTCAAATTAACGGATGTCAATAGATTATGTTCGGCGTACAATTCTTCCAATAAAGGGCAATTTAGAATACTCAAATGGGTAAGTTTAGCTCTAGAAACACTCACTTTATTTAGTAAGGCACAATTCTCTATTTGTACATTCTCAAGCAAATTATAGTTGGGATTATTAGATGCTGGTTCAAAGGTTAATAATTTGGGACAATTTTTAATAATTGCTGTTTTTACTCCTTTCTGATCTGCTAATGTAATGGTATTTAAAAGCGGGCAGTTTTGGATATTCAATGACTGTAAATAATCTGTAGAAAAATCTAATTGTTGATTGTTATAATTATAGTCTAATCCACATATAACAGATTCTAATTTGGGTAACCCGTCAATATTTAGTTGGGTTATGTATTTGTAATTATTAATGTACAATGTTTTTAGATTTATATTATTATTAATCAAAAGGGTTTGCAAACTTTCATTGAAGTATTGATAAGATGGAGAAAAAAAGTAAGCATATAAGTTTAAATTTTCAAGATTAATGTATGGTGAAGCATCAAAAGTATGGTATCTATAATCTATATTTAGCTTTTTAATATTAGGAGAATTTACAGCTTCTAGAGGAACCACTGTTGACTCATAACCAAGTATTAGGGTGCTGATTTTTTCTAGTACTGGGCAATTATTTGCGCTTAGATGTCTAATATGGCCTAAGTTTATTTCTTGAAGATTAGGACAATTATCCGCAATTACCTTTCCAAAATAACCGGAGACTAATTGTAAATTACTAGTACTATTAATCCCATTAATCGTACTTTTAGTATTATAACTAATATCCAATTCATTTACAGCATGATAAACCGATGAGATAGGTATTCCACTGGAAGATCCTGAAACGGATACCATATTAAGATTATTACAATAGCTCAAATCTACTTTATTTAGTGTTGGAGAAACATTTTCATCAAATACTTCAAACCATTCCAAACTATTATGATGACTCAGATTAAGAGAAAATGAGGCATCATATATAGCATAATAATCAACAATTCTCAATTTTTTCAAATTAATAAGGCCTTCTATTGAGATTAGCGCACTCTTAAACAAGGGAATATGAGAGGTGTCATAGACCGTCTTATAGATATCAATATCTTCCAATAGAGGGGTATTTGTAAAAACAGGAATATATAAATGTGACTTAAATCTTAATAAATTATTGCAATTACTAACATTAAATGCCACAGTTTCAGATCCATTTGGAAAAAGAAGATTAAATGACAATTCCAAATCTGTAAGTTCCTGTAAATTATTGATGGTTTGTGGCGTGTTTGAAGGATAAGCGTAATTAAGTTTTATTGTTCTCACATGGGTAAATGAAGATATTCCTTGAAAATTAGTATTCACGCATATAATACTATCACTCTCGGCAACTTCTAAATCGCCGACTTGGTCAGCTTCTGTTTGTTGGATTTGACCATCTCCATTAGCATCGATTGCAAAATAGTTTCCGTTGAGGTCTTTTGCAATAGTATTACTCGCTGAGGAGGATAGTAGCTTCGCTTTAAAGTTAGCATCAGGGAAATTGACAATTTGAGCTTTGATTACAAATGATAGTAATAAAAAAAGCAGAGGTATATTCTTTTTCATCATTGTGTTTTTTTTTATCAAATTTACCCAGAAATCTTGTATTATAAGATTGCGGAAAAGAATTTGATGTGTTTTATTTAGAATTTAGAGTTTACTAATTTGTTCTTGTAGTCTTTCCTTCTTTCTTTGAGATACCGAAAGTTTTGAACCGTCAGACATCACCACGAAACCACCGTCTTTTTTGATATAGGACTTTAGTTCGTTAAGATTAATGAGATGAGATTGATGTATACGCTCAAAACCGTGTTCGCTTAATAATTCTTCGTATTCCTTCAATGTTTTAGAAATGATGACTGTTTTATGATTTTTAATGTAAAATTTGGTATAATTATCTTCACTTTCACAACGGATAATATCTTTTATTTCAAATAAATGGATACCTTCTGATGTAGAAAGCGCAATTTTTTTGAAGCTCTCAGTCTTCATTTGAATGTTGTCCAAAAGAAGTTCGATGTGCTTGTAATTGTTATTTCTATTCTGTAATTGTTTGATTTTGAATACAACATTTTTTAATTCATCTGGATCCACCGGTTTCAGAAGAAAGTCCAAAGCGCTAAATCTAAATGCTTTTATCGCAAATTTTTCATGAGCTGTTATAAAGACAATATGTGGAGCAATATGTCCATGTTTTTGATTCAATTTTTCTAAAATATCAAAGCCTGTCCCGTCATTCATTAGAATGTCTAGAAAAGCAATGTCGGGCTGTAGTTTCTCTATGAGCTCAATACCCGATTGTACGGTATCTGCTTCGCCCAAGACTGTAATTTCTGGTGCATACAAATGAAGCATCGCTTTCATCCCTTCACGAAGGTTAGTATCGTCGTCAATTATTATTGCGTTAATCATTGTTTAATCTTTTATATATTCCAAAGGAAATTCTAGAACCACTTTCGTTCCTTGGACTTCTCCGTTATTGTTTTTCAATTCTCGAATATTTAAGGAAATTTTCTTCTTTTCTAGTTTTTGCAACGTTTCAAGTCTTTTCTTAGATATTTCCAAAGCCATTGATTTGTGTGCGCTCACAGAGTTTTCCTTCATTTTTTTTGAGGTTTCAATTCCGACTCCATTATCTTCAATCTCACAAATTAAGAATTCTGTGTTCTGATGGAAGTTAACTTTGATGATACCCTTTCCTTTTTTAGGAACTACACCGTGGATAACTGCATTTTCAACATAGGGCTGTAATAAAAGTGATGGTAAAGCAGTATCGTCTTCGATCAAGGGATCTTTATAAATCTGAAATTCAAACTTTTGATTAAACCGGAGTTGCTCCAATTCCAAGTAATTGGTTAGCGCTTCAATTTCTTTGTCAATCGTTACTAATGATTCCTTTGAAAAGTCTAGGGTTAGACGCATGAGTTTTGAGAATTTTGCCAAGTATTTTATTGCCTCCTCTTTCCCGTTTTGCATAATAAATGATGAAATTGCTGCTAAACAATTGAACATAAAATGAGGGTTCATCTGTAGATGCAATGCCTTATGCTGAAACTCAGCAAGTTGCTTTTGTAGCAAAATTGTTTTTTCACGTTCTCTATTTCGGTAGTAAAAAAAGAGACCAGCCAAGATAACAATGGCAATTATAAAGTAAAGAAAATACTTCGCTTTCTCCCAATCAGCCTTCTCCTTTTGGGCTAATTGTTTTTTCTCAAACTCGAAGTTGAGTTCTGTTTTCAACCTCTCTTTTTCGTTTGCTATCTTAGAAAGTTCCTCCTTAAGGACAGTATATTTTTTAAGATGGATGAAGGCTATTTCTCTATTTCCCATTTTTTCTAAAATATCAGAAAGCAGCTTTTCCGCACTCATCTTCCCTTCGGGTAGGTCTAGATCATTAGAAATAGAGAGGCTCTTATTAGCAAACAAAAGAGCTTGATCTAGTTTCTTTTCATCGAAGTAAATTTTTGATAAAAAAAGATACGTATTTGATAAGCAAAATTGATTTTCTATACTTTTGCTTATTTCTTCTGCCTTTAGTAAGTAGTCTTTTGCTGTCTTGGGGTCATTTTTTGCAATATAATACTGAGAAATATTATTATACAATTCTCCCATTTCTCTAGGGTTAGGATTTTTCTTAAATCCGGAAAGACTTTCATCAAAGTACTTTTTGGCTTTAGCTAGGTCTTTTTTTGACAGAAAAATCATTCCAATATTTGAGCAAGAAACCGCAAGAGATAATTCATTAATTTCTTTTTGGGTTTTGTGCGCTTTTAGGAAATAGACAAGTGCTTTATCTTGGTCCTTAATCGAAAGATATATGACTCCTATATTATTGTAAACTTTACAAAGCTGTTTTTTGTTATCATGTTTTTCATAGAGTTTCATGGCCTTGAAATCATATTCGAGAGCCTTGGCGTAATTATTCTTTTCCGAATATACAATGCCTTTACTTCCGAATACTTTTGCCAGGATTTCTTCAGTTATATTCTGTTTAGTATTTCGTTGTAACAAATACTTTTCTGCAAAATTAAAGTTCGAAAGTGCTTCATCATATTTTCCAAGAATGATATACGAAGTTCCCAAATTTTGATACGCTTTGGCTTGTTCAATAATATTTCCTTCTTTTTTGGCAAAAGCTAATGCCTTATTCGCATATTCCCGCATTGCATTAGGATCAGACGTTTTGTAAGAATCAGAAATATCATTAAGTAGCTCTAATCTCTGCGCTGTATCAGTTGTCTGATTTAGTATTTGTATCAGCGAATCTGATGCAGAATTCTGCGCAGAGATGAGAGTCGAAAAAAGTATAAAAAGGAGTGGATAAACTTTTTTCATCATTTGTGTTAAATCGTTTACAAATTTAGTGAATCTGGGAAACAAAAAAACTGCAAATGAGGAAACTCTCCATTTGAATTAGAATTTGATAATTCATCTGAAGTTTATTGATTAATACAAATTAAAGTGCTTTTTTAATCCTATAGAGAAAGAAATGCATTTCAAAGGTGGAACCAATGGCATTTCATGAGATACTACACAAAATTTTTAAGCAAATCAACACCGCTAAGATCAAAGAAAACAAAGTACAAGCAAACATTTTAACGGGCGAAATGTTGAAAAAAATAAAATATTTAAAGTATACACCCCGAATACAAAAAGGAAGTAGACAATACTTCTCCAAGTTTCTTGAAACAAACCAATGGGTTTCTGCAAAAGTTTTCCGCCTACCGTTAAAATCTCAATTCGAATTAAGTTTTTTTGTTGAGCAAAAAAATAAAAAAAAACGACTCTCAACTAAATTAATCACAGTAAATTAGCGTCGCTTAACAAATAAAAAAAACAGAAATGAGAAAACTATTTTTCGCAGCCGCTATTATTGGGCTTGCAACAGTAACTTCATGTGAAAAAAAAGAAAAAACAACTGATTCTGCATCAACAGAACAAAAAGCTGAAGAAACTGCATCTGCTGAAACTACAGCTGCCGCTGAAAGTACTTCAGATGTTCCTAAATTCAGCAATGCAGATGTTCAAAAGTTCGCTGATGAGTATGCTGCTTATTACAAAGAAGTAATTGCTGCAGCAAAAGCTGGCGACCAGGCAAAAATGCAAGAGTTAGCTACTAAAGCATCTGAGTGGGGAACAAAATCAGCTGAATGGGCCACAAAAATGACTCCTGAAGATGCAAAATTATTTGCAGAATGGAACCAAAAATTGGTGGCAGAATCAATGCCAGCAATGCCAACAAAATAATGTCAACCGATATTTAAAAACAAAAAAACTCTTCCCAAAAGGAAGAGTTTTATATTTAAATTATGTTCAGTTGAAACAAGTGCTCGTCAAAATCAAACTTCTTCCGCAACCGCATGTTTCTTCACCAAATCTTGCTGAACATTTCCAGGTACCAATTGGTATCCTGAAATTTTCATAGTGAATTTGGCTTTACCTCCTGTAATAGATCTTAACGTAGACCCATAATCATCTAATTCAGCCAAAGGAACCTCAGCAAGAATTTTTTGATAATGTCCATCAGTATCCATTCCAGAAATCATAGCTCGTCTTGTTTGTAAATCACCCATTACATCACCAGTCGCTTCATCTGGACATAAAATTTCTACATGATACATTGGTTCCAAAAGCTGAGGATTAGCCTTGTGGAAAGCTTCTTTAAAAGCACCTGACGCTGCTAACTGGAAAGAAATATCATTAGAATCTACACTGTGCATTTTTCCATCATAAACGGAAACTCTGATATTCTGACAAGGAGATTGTGTTAATGGTCCATTCTTCATCTGCGCCATTATCCCTTTCTTGATAGCGCCAATGTAACGGTTATCTATTGCTCCTCCAACAATACACCAATAGAATGCTAATTTTCCTCCCCAAGGAAGATCTTCAATTTCGTGTTGACGAATGTTAAGTCCTTTCGGTTCCTCCATTCCATCAAAATAGTTCTCAACTCTCATATGGATTTCTCCAAACTGCCCTGCTCCTCCAGATTGTTTTTTGTGTCGATAATCTGCTTCTGCTTTACCTGTAATCGTCTCACGGTAAGAAACTTTCGGATTACTCATGACCATCTTTACACCGTACACTTTTTCCAATCTATGTTTAACCAGATCCAAATGAAGTTGACCTTGTCCTCCCAATACTGCTTCGTGAGTGTCTTTATCAATTTCGATAACTAAAGTTGGGTCTTCTTCTTGAATTTTATGTAAAGCTCCAAAAAGTTTCTCTGTTTCTGATGAAGTTTCTGCAGTAACCGCCTTTCTAATTCGGCTCTCTGGGAATTCCATTGGCATTACTTTTCTATTAACCCCTTTTGTATTAAGAGTATTGTTGGTATGGCTGTCTTTTAGCTTTACCGTTACTCCTAAATCACCTGCATTGAGTTGATTAACATTAGTTCTGTCTTTGCCCTCAGCAACAAATAATTGGGAAACACGTTCTACTTCTCCATTCTCATAATTAACCAATTCGTCTCCTGGCTTCAATGTTCCTGTTAAAACTTTGAAATAAGAAACCATTCCGACTTGAGGTTCTGAAACTGTTTTATAGATAAAAACAGTTGTTTTATCATCGGAAGAAATTTGGATTTCGCCTCCTTCTTCTAATTGTTTTGCTGGCCGGTCGGCTGGAGATGGTGCAATATCATCCACAAATCCCATAATTCGACCGCTACCCATATCTTTGATACCTGATGCCACAAAAACAGGGAAAAACTGCTGATGAGCTAATGCTATGGTAATTCCTTTTGACAGTTCTTCTTCGGAAAGCGTACCCGCTTCAAAATATTTTTCCATTAATCCTTCTTCATTCTCTGCTGCAATTTCTACCAATGCATTATGTAACTCTTTAGCGCGATCCATTTCTGACGCTGGAATCTCTTTTTTCTCCGGTTTTCCTCCGTCTTTTGAAAACTCATACATCACCATTCTCAAAGCATCAATAATTGAGTTGAATCCTTCTCCTGAATTATAAGGAAACTGTATAGGAACAACTTTGCTTCCGAATCTTTGTTTAGCTTGTTCTAATGTTCTTTCGAAATCTGCTTTTGCGTGGTCCATTTGGTTGATGACAAAGAAAGCTGGAGTCTTATATTTTTCCACATATTCCCAAACCAACTCAGTCCCTACCTCGACACCATTGGCGGCGTTAAGAACAATTAAAGCCGTATCAGCAACCTTCAAAGAGGCAATTACTTCGCCAACAAAATCGTCAAATCCCGGTGTATCGATGACGTTAATTTTGTTGTTCTTCCAATTAACAAACATTTGATGAGAAAAAATGGTGTTCTCTCTGGCGTGCTCCAAATCAGTATTATCGGAAACGGTGTTGTGTGCTTCGACACTTCCACGCCTTTTGATGACTCCTCCTTCGTAAAGCATGGTCTCTATAAGCGTAGTCTTGCCACTTCCAGAATGGCCTAGCAAAACTACATTTCTAATGTCTTTGGTTAGTGCGCTCATGATATTTTGATTTAATATTAATTTCGAGAAAATTGGACTAAAAAGGAAATGAGCGTCATTTGATTTTTAGGAACCTAAAGTTACAAAAGTTTTCAATTGATATCGAAAGTTTTTGAATGGAATAACAATGATTTTTGACATTCTTTCGCTAAAAACCTTATTTTTATCCAAAATTTGAAAGAAATGGTTTTAAGCAGAATTTGGTCCGCATTTATCATCATCGCAATCGTGGTTGCGAGTTTTAAATATCTTTTTTCACCCAACTACAAAATGATTTATAATGACATGGTGGTAGGGAAAGGAGGAGACACAGTACAGATTGCTACACAAAAAATCACTGAAATCGCTCCAGAAATCTCACAAAAATTAACTGCTGATTCCAAATATCAATATTCTGACGGTAAAATCAATTTCAAAACAGATTCACTCAAACAAGAAGTTAAAGTATATCGAGTGCAAAAAACAGATGGTGTCATCAACACGTCAAAAACTGCTGTAGATATATGCTTTGGTTTGGTAGGGATCATGACACTTTTCATGGGCTTTATGTCCATCGCAGAAAAAGCAGGAGGAATTAATTTGCTCTCGCGAATGATTCAACCCTTTTTTTCCAAGCTGTTTCCGGAAATTCCCAAAAACCATCCATCTTTTGGACATATGATGCTTAATTTTTCTGCCAATCTTTTGGGTCTCGATAATGCAGCCACTCCTTTTGGCTTGAAGGCAATGGAAAGCTTGCAAACACTCAATCCATCAAAAGAAACTGCAAGTAATGCTCAGATTATGTTTCTCTGTCTTCATGCAAGCGGACTGACGTTGATTCCCGTTTCCATTATAGCGATTAGAGCGCAACAGCATGCGGAGAATCCAACAGACATCTTTTTGCCATGTATGATAGCCACATTTTGCGCTACTCTTGCCGCAATGACCATAGTGTCCATCAAACAAAAAATAAATCTTTTTCAGCCTATTATACTCGCCTACGTTGGCGGAATTT
This sequence comes from Chryseobacterium sp. CG10_8, assembly GCF_058117085.1. Classification (NCBI taxonomy): domain Bacteria; kingdom Pseudomonadati; phylum Bacteroidota; class Flavobacteriia; order Flavobacteriales; family Weeksellaceae; genus Chryseobacterium; species Chryseobacterium sp. CG10_8. The sequence goes on from NZ_JBYVEB010000012.1 coordinate 28,218, forward strand.
CTGGAGTAATCGCCCTCCTAGTCCTTTACCTAACGAAACTTAGCCAAGGGGAATTAGAAACCTTTAGTAAAGTATTAAGCAATGGACTGATTCTGTTTATATTTTTAGCTATTGTTCTGGGTGCTGTTTACAAAAAAATTGACATTTTTGGCTCTTTCATAGAAGGTGCAAAAGAGGGATTTTGGGTAAGTGTTAAAATCATCCCTTATCTTGTTGGGATGCTTATTGCAATTTCACTTTTAAGAACTTCTGGCGTTTTTGAAGTTATTATTGACGGAATGAAATCCCTTGCAATGTCTCTTCACATGGACACCCGATTTGTAGATGGGCTTCCAACGGCACTTATAAAGCCTCTATCTGGTTCGGGAGCAAGAGGAATGATGGTGGACACCATGACCACCTTTGGAGCCGATAGTTTTGCGGGGAAACTATCTGGAATATTGCAAGGAAGTTCTGACACCACCTTCTACGTCATTGCTGTTTATTTCGGTGCTATTGGAATTAAGAACACGAGATATACCGTTGGAGCAATGCTTCTCGCTGACCTTGTTGGTGTCATCACATCAATTATCTTAGCTTACTTGTTCTTTGGAGCGCAGTAAAAAAATTATATTTTTCTCAAAAAGCTAATCGTATTTTGAAAGTATCTATAAAAAACAAAAGCCTCGAAAATTCGAGGCTTTTTTTATATCAATTAATATGTCTTTATCTCAAAAGAGCATTAAAAGTGTCTCCTTGTCTGATATCTCCTGTGTTGTATCCTTTCATGAACCACTCCACTCTTTGCTTGGAGCTTCCATGAGTAAATCCTTCTTGATTAACATAACCTTGAGCTCTCTTTTGAATATTATCGTCTCCAACCGCTTGAGCCGCACTTACGGCTTGTTCAATATCACCAGGCTCTAAAATATTCTCTCTATTATTGGTTTGTCTTGCCCAAAGACCTGCATAAAAATCTGCTTGCAATTCAGTTGCAACAGAAACACGGTTAAGTTCGGATTCAGAATATCTTCCGCTTTGTCTTAACTGTTCTGTTTTTCCCAAAGTTCCCAATACATTTTGAATGTGATGTCCGTATTCATGAGCTAAAACATAAGCTACTGAAAATTGACCCACTTCTGCCCCAAATCTATCTTGAAGTTCTGCAAAAAAGCTCATATCCATATAGATTTTTTCGTCTGTAGGACAGTAAAAAGGCCCCATTGCCTGTTGTGCGACACCGCATCCTGATTGAGTAGTACCTTCAAAAATAACTACTTTCGCAGGGCGAAAAGTCATGCCATTTTGATGAAAAACTTTATTCCACGTTTGCTCATTTTCTACAGTAAGCATACTGATAAACTGCTCTATCTGCTTTTCTTGTTCGGTCAAATCTCTTTGTTCTGTTTGGTAAGATGAGCTACTACCAGCACCCGAACTCAAAATTGAAGAAGGGTCTCCTCCCAAAAAGAACACAATGGCAGCGATAATTAATGTTCCTAATCCACCGCCAACAACCATTCCTCCTCCGCCTCCACCAGAACCACGGCGGTCTTCTACATTTTCACTTCGGTCTTCTGTCCATTTCATAGCTTTAATTTTTAAAATTTAAATGTACAAAAATATTTAGTATTAAAATTTCAAGTTCAATTGGTTAATTGGAGATTTTCCCAAAACCTATATCGTTACTTTTCTTTGAAATTTTCTTTTTGAATTCAATCATTTGTAAAGCGGTCACCGCTGCTTCCACGCCTTTATTCCCGAGATCTCCTCCGCTTCTTGCAATGGACTGTTCTTTGGTGTCATCCGTCAATACGCAGAAAATTGTCGGCACATCGGAGAAAATATTGCAATCTTTGATTCCTTGAGCGACCGCGGAGCAAACGTAATCAAAATGAGGTGTTTCTCCTCGGATTACACAGCCAATGGAGATAATGGCGTCATATTTCTTCTCTTTGCACAATTGCATAGAAGCATAGTTCAATTCAAATGCTCCAGGAACTTCAAAAACCTCGATGTTACTTTCGAGAACACCTTCTTTTTTCAGAATCTCTAAAGCAGCATCTCTTAGATTATAGGTTACAAAGTCATTCCATTTAGAAACTACAATGCCGATGTTAAATTCATCGGCATTGGTTATATGAAGTGGCTTGTAATCTGAAAGATTTACTGTTGCCATATGTTAGTAGTATTTTACCATTTCAATGTAAGCGTCAGACATTCCGTTGTCGTATTCTTTATATTTTTCATCGATAGTAGAGAAATGTTTTTTCGCTACATCTTTTTTCTTCTGAGCTAAAGCTAAAATCCCTGCTTTTCTTGTAAAATAATAAGTTGTGTAAGGGTCATCAGAAGCTGAAATTGCCTTATCTAAAAGAGAAGCGGCGTCATCATTCTTATTAAGATTAGATTGAGCATCTGCCATTGCACCATACTTAAGAGCCATAAAAACTTTGTTGTCAGTATCAAACTTGTCTAACAAATCGTAAGCTTCTTGGTATTTACCTTCTTTGAATTTTAACAAACCTGCATTGTAAGCTGAGAATTCTCCAACAGCAGTTCCTGAATACTGATCGAAAGTTCCTAAAAACCCTGGATTTGCCGCTGATTTACCACCAAGTGCTTCCTTGTCTTTTTGTTCTTCCAAATTCTTTTGCGCTGCAAGGTATCCCTTCAATGCTTCATCGTTCTTAGGTGCTACAACAAATTGCTGATATGCAAAATATCCTAGTACTCCTAAAACCAACACAACAAAAGCCGTCATTAATGTTTTGGAATGTTTTTCAAGAAATTTCTCCGTCTTTAAGGCGTCTTTATCCAAATCCTGGAAAAACTCAACCGTTTCTTTACCTTCAGTCTCTTTGTTGTTATGATTATGCTTTTTACTCATTTCTATAAAAATTGGTTTGCAAATTTAATTGTTTATTAACGATTTACAAAATGTTAGAAAAGAAAATAATAAAATCCGTCTTATTACAGATTTTTTATCGATAGATAAATGTTTTTAAACTTACTATTTCTTCAGGCTTTCCAAATACAAAAAGGCGACAGTCTTTCTCTATCAATTCGTTTTCACTAGGATTAATATTATAGTCTCCAGAAGCGGTCTTACAGCCAATTAATTTGCATCCGCTTTTTGAAAAAATATGAAGGTCTCTCATTGGTTTTCCTAAGAACTCCGGATTAAGCTTATTGGTGTGAATCTCCAACAAATTGACCTGTTCTGTTCCTTCCAATACAATAAAATCCATAAACTCTACCAAATCTGGAGTGATTAATAGGGAAGCCATGTGCTCTCCTCCAATTTTATCAGGCATGATAACGTTATCGGCACCAGCAGAACGCAATTTTGCAACTGTTTTGGAGTTAGAGGCGCGGCTGATAATCTTTAAATCTTTATTCATCTGCTTTGCTGTTATTACGATGAATAAGTTATCCGCATCAGAAGGCAACGAAGCAATGATGCCGTAAGCGTTTTCTATCCCAGCCTTAATAAGGACCTCATCTTCTATTGCATTCCCCTGAATGAAAATAGCTTTATCCCCAAACTCATCATCACGATTCTCTAATCCCTTCTGGTCAATTACAACAAAAGGTTTATTGTGCAAAATCAATTTTCGTGCAGCTTGTCGACCGTTTCGCCCAAAACCGCAAATAATGATATGATTATTAAGTTTTCTCATTTTCTTTCTCAATTGATTCTTCTTGTATTCCTTCATGTAGCTGCCATTGAAGAAGTCAAAAGCAAGCGCGGTAAGCACATACAGCACCGTTCCTACACCAAAAAGCATCAAGAAAATACTAATTACTTTTCCAAATTCAGAAAACCCTTCAGGAACCTGATAACCGACCGTTGTAATGGTCATAACGCTATACCAAACAGCGTCCAGAAGCCCTAGATTTTCAGATTTCATAAACCCTACCGTTCCCAAAATAGTAAACAGTAAAATCGTCAAGACAAAGAAAACAAGTCTTTTTACAATTGGGTTGATGCTTCTTAACATTCTAAAGTCAATATTCCAAAATATGATAGGTTTCTGCGTTGAATTGTTTCAGCTTTTCATCCCCTCCTAATCCTTTCAATCCAATTAAAAAACTAAATTGAGAAACTTTCGCTCCTTGCTTTTCAACCAATTTGGCAGCGGCTTCCGTTGTTCCCCCAGTTGCTAAAAGGTCATCATGAATAAGTACTCTTTGTCCTGCATGTATCTGTCCTTCTCTCATTTCGATTTCTGCAGAACCGTATTCCAAATCATATTTTTCAGAAATAATAGGAGGTGGAAGTTTTCCTTTCTTTCTAATTAGGACAAATGGAATGTCTAGCGCCCTTGCAATAGAAATCCCAAATAGAAATCCACGACTCTCTATGCCACAAACAACATCAATTTTTCCTCTACTGAACTTGGCAAAGTCGTCTATCACTTTTTCGTACAATTTAGGATACAAAAAAACCGGAGTTATATCTTTGAATTGAATTCCTTCAATTGGAAAATCTGGAATATTTTCAATAGTGCGATTAAGTTCGTCGACAAGTTCGTGAGATGCCATTTTATTGGTGATTAATTAATTTTATAGCTGGATATTTTCCATTCTCCATTAACGTTTTTGAGCCCAAAGGTAACTTTAAGCGGAGTCACTTTTCCACTTTTGTCAGTAACATCATAAGTTGCATTAACTGTTGCGGCCTTATCGGTGGCTGAAGATGGAGAAATACTTTTTACACTTAGATTTTTAACACTTCCAAACCCAGAATTAGAATTAGAAAAATTCTCGTAAGAACCCCAACTTGGATTAGCAGAAGTTTCGTATGCTCCTCTAAAGTTCTGTGCACTTAGATTGCTCAAAAACTTTTGAACGGTAGCTTTAGGAGTAGATGACACTGTCGGCTTTGGTGCTGCGTCAGGATTTGTTGAAGGATTAGCTTGAGTTGGGTCAGCTGGACTAACAGCGGAAACGGAATCATTATCAATGCTAGAACTACCATCATCAACCACAGGAACTTTCAGCGCGTCTGGATTGACCAACAATCCCACTTTTGTCATTTTGAAAGTTTTCTTAGATGTTTTTACAGAAACTTTTACATCCACTTGGTCATCCACAATTTGACTTGGTGAGAAATTTTTGAACTTTAAACTAAACCCGCTAAAGTTGTTATTCATCATCAAATTTTTGGCAGTGTATATTCGGCTTCCTCCGCTATAAACTTCCATAGTAGTTTCTAAAGCAGCGCCTTCGAATCTAATTGGCTGGCCAGATTTATCAACTAATCGCGGAATAATTTGTAGTGCTTTAGGCCCAGAAGTACTGTCGCTTCCCACCGCTCTTGCAATAATATTAAGACTTTCTGCTGTAATGTCATTGGTATCAGTCTCTTTGGCTGAAACATCTTCAAAAATATTCATTTCTCCAAGAGAAGGAGGCCCTGTACTGGTCCAATCAACACTATTTTTAGCTGCCACTTGGTCAGCCATTGCGAAAATTTCAGGAACTTTCTTTCCGTCAAGCATTTGACGCAATGCCTTCATTTCGTTTTCTTCCCCTTCTGCCTCAACTCCAAAAGTTTTCAGAATATATAATGCTTCATTAAATTTAACTTGTTGAAGCGTAGTTAGGCTCGAAGCCATATCATTGATACTGGAACGAAAACTCTGTGTAGATTCCGAGTCAACCGAATCCTTTTTGCAGCCTACCACGAATAGTGAGATGGTTAACAAAAGGGCAAATAATTTTTTCATATAATTGATGCTTTACTACAAATTTAGAAAAATTTTGCTGAAGAAATGATTATTTAATCTTTTCTAGAAATTTTCAAGAGGTAAAACAGGGTATTCGGGTTTTGGGATTGCGCTTTTATTGCACTATAAAGCAAGTTTCTTTCCTCTTTTTATGTCATTATTTATTCAATTGAAGTGTAATTACAATTTCATAACTTTGCAAATCAAAATTTGGTATATGTCTTTAATAAAATCAATTTCTGGAATCCGAGGAACCATTGGTGGAAGAGTGGATGATAATTTGACCCCTTTAGATGTGGTAAAATTCACTTCTGCATTTGGAACTTGGCTTCAGAATAATAAAAATAAAAAGGATTTAACTTTAGTAATTGGTCGTGATGCCAGAATTTCCGGAGCAATGGTTTCGTCTTTGGCTTCTGCTACTTTGCAAGGTTTGGGAATTAATGTGATTGATCTTGGTCTTTCAACGACCCCTACAGTTGAGGTAATGGTTCCTGAATTGAAAGCAGATGGTGGAATTATTTTCACGGCTTCTCACAATCCAAAACAATGGAATGCGCTTAAACTTTTGAATGAAAAGGGAGAGTTCATTAATGCTGAAAATGGAGCTGATGTTTTAGCATTGGCTGAAAGTGAAGATTTCAATTATGCAGAAGTAGATCATTTAGGTAAGTATGAAACTTTAGAAAATAGCTTTGATGTTCATATTCAGAAAATTATGGACTTGCCAATGGTCGATGCTGAAGCTGTAAAAGCTAAACAATATACCGTGGTTTTGGATGCGGTTAATTCAACGGGAGGAATTTCTTTGCCACCGCTTTTGGAGCAATTAGGATGTAAAGTTATTAAACTATATTGCGAGCCGAACGGACAATTTCCTCACAATCCAGAACCTTTAAAAGAACATTTGACAGATATTTGTGAGTTGGTTAAAAAAGAATGTGCAGACCTTGGAATTGTTGTTGACCCCGATGTTGACCGTTTAGCTTTAATTGACGAAAACGGAGAAATGTTTGGCGAAGAATACACTTTGGTAGCGGTTGCCGACTATCTTTTGAAACATAAAAATGGTGTAGCAATTTCTAACTTGTCTTCCAGTAGAGCATTGCGAGATGTAGCTCACAAACATAATTCACAATATTTTGCAAGTGCAGTAGGAGAGGTTAATGTGGTTAATTTAATGAAAGAGAAAGATGCTGTTATCGGTGGAGAAGGCAATGGAGGAATCATTTACCCTGATTTGCATTACGGAAGAGATTCTTTGGTCGGCGCGGCATTATTTTTGACTCATTTAGCTAAAGAAGGGAAAACGGTTTCGGAATTGAGAGCTACTTATCCTGCTTATTTCATGGGTAAAAAGAAAATTGAATTAACTCCTGAGATCGATGTAGATGGACTTTTAAAGAAAATGGAATTGGAATATCAGAACGAAGAGATTTCAACTGTTGACGGGGTTAAAATAGATTTCCCTGAGAATTGGGTACACCTGAGAAAGTCTAATACAGAGCCTATTATCAGGATTTATACTGAAGCCAAATCACAAGATGAGGCAGATCAGTTAGCAGATGACATGATTGCGAAGATCAAGAGTTTCATCTAAAAAGTTATAAACAAAATCAAATATCATACGTTTTATTTTTCTAAATTTAACTTGCTAAAAGCATAGCTCTTAATAGAGCAGGTTATGTTTTGCGGAATAAAAACACATAGTATACCAACTGTTGGAAGATTTTTTTGAAAATGAACTTATTAAAAAGTTCGAACAAATGTTAGAGAATAATGAAGAATTCTACTTCGATACCGAAGAGTTAGAAGAGATTATTATTCACTATTTGGAAATCGGAGATATCTCTTTTGCAGAAAAGGCGGTTAAATTTGCCGAAAAACTCCATCCAGAATCCATCGAAATCAAAATCAAGAAGCTCGAAGTCCTTTTGGAACTCGAGCAATATCATGTTGCAAAGAAGATTATTGATGAGCTATTGCCTTCTTACGAACATCATCTTGACTTCTTGGTTTGTTGTGCTAAATATTACTCTAATCTTGGTCGCTCTCAGATGGCGATTGATTTCTGTAAAAGAGCCTTGGAGCAAAATGAAGAACAGAATTTTCTTCACAATTTCATTGCGGACGAGTATGTCAACCTGCAAGATCCTTTCAATGGTTTAAAACATTACAAAAAAGCCCTTTCCTTTGATCCTTCTGACGATTATGCGCTGGAAAATTGCATGTTGTGTTTCTACGACATGAAGCGAGGTCAGGAAGCATTAGATTTTCTGAATGATTATTTGGACAAATTCCCGTTTTCGGAAGTGGCTTGGTTTGAGTATGGACAGCACTTTTTTAATAAAAGAAACTACCAAGAGGCGGTAAGGGGATTCGATTATTTACTGGCAATTAATCCAACATCGGTTAATGTATATTCCAACAAGGCAGCCTGTTTTGAAGCCATGAAGAAATTTGAACAGGCTATTTCTACCTACGAAGAAATGCTGGAGTTGGAGTTCACCAAAAGTTATACTTTCTATAAAATCGGACTTTGTTATAAGGAGTTGGGACAATCGATTCCTGCTTTGATTTCATTTCAAAAATCACTGATAGAAGACCCTCAGTTTTTCTTGTCCATGATGGAACAATCATTGATTTATGAAGAAATGGGAGCCATGAAAGAAGCTTTACATTTTGCAAAAGAAGCGGTCTTCCTCAACGAAAGTAACCCCGAATATCTCAAAAGATTGGCTTTTCTTTATATTGATGCTGGAAAGTTAGAAGAAAGCATCTCTTGTCTAAGAAAAGTAGTCGACATTGAGCCAAAACAATTCTACAATTGGTACGCTTTTGCAGAGGTATTAATGCTTTTGGGAGAATTTCAGGATGCATTGGAGTTTTTACAGAAAGCTATCGAAGTTCACCAAAGAGCTGAATTATATTATCAAATCAGCAACTGTTATTTCCATTTAAAGAACGAACCTGAAGCAAAAACAGCTTTGGAAAAAGCATTGGAATTAGACGCCAATCTTCTTAAAGAAATGGAAATGAAGTATCCTTACATTAAGAACGAAGCAAAGAAAACAAGGGCAAAAACAAAGAAAAAATAATTTGTTTTTTCTGCTTTCCTTTTGAACAACTACAACATAAAGTAAAACAGTAAGATATTGTTGAAATAATATTTCTAACAACAGCTATTGATTTTGGGATTGTGTTTTTATCATTTTAAGCCTTTCCTATGCGAATCTTTACAGCTGCTTTTCATTTCCTTATCTATGCTAACAAATACTTTCAATTTGATAATAATTATTCCCAAATACTCGTAGGAATAGCCCAAAAAAACATGGTCGAAACTTTTTCCGACCATGTTAACTATGAGAAATATTTCATTTTTATTACAATTGACCTTTCTTTTTAAGAAATTGACCGTGCTTGTCTAACCAAACTTTTTCCTTCTTTCCTGTTTCTAGGTCTTTTAATTTGATTTCGGTTTTGCCATTATGTAGAGCCTTTACTTTCACACCTATAGGGTCTCCTTCAGGAGTCGTTGTATCACTCTCTGTAGTATTGCCATCAACTTCAACATCTTTGGCTACTGGAGTTAATGTAATGTCTCCATCAACATCCACTCCGCCTTGTACATTAGTAACCGTTACTGGCGTGTCAAAAGTGTATTCCTTTTTTTTGAAATATACAATTCCTTTAAACTTTCGTTTACTATGTGTCTTCCCTGGAACTACAGTAACGTCATCAGCCGTGTAGTGTAACTCTACAGTATCTTTCTCTTGTGTTACTGCTATTGCATAGCCGCCAACAACGTTGTTGTTAGAATCTACGAAAGTTTGCCCACCGTGCACAGTAGCTTCTACATTAGAAACTTTGTTGTCTTTTGTCTTTTTCTTTAAGTTTACCTTCGATTTTTGAGGCTCAATTGGAAGAGCTTTGGTTTCCTGCGGATACTCAGCGGTTACGTTAACTTGGGAACTGTCAACTGGTGTTGTTATCGAATCGTTATCCACAATTATGGAGTCTTCTTCGACGGTTACAATTTCTTGATCTGTTTTCGCTTCTTTTTCTTTGCAAGAACTGCCGAAACCAATGACCATAGCAATGGCCATCACGCTTGTAAGTTTTTTCATGGTAGTTAGTTTTTTTTGGTTATAATTCAATACAAATCTATAACAAGTTTATGATAATGCAAAATAAACCACAATAGATTTAAAAAATATTTATTCGGACTAGCAGTTTTATTTTATCATGAAATTGACAAAAGGTGAATAAAGTGGCATAAAATCCGCAAGCCTAACGCTTCCTAAAATCCAGACGGTGTTTTTTCAAAATCTTCCGATGAATGAGGCGGTGAAATTGGAGTCTACAATAAATCTATTAAAGAAGGTAAAAAATTCGTTTCTAAATGTTGATAGAATTATTAAGTGGCTTTTTTAGCTCGCAAGAAGATAAGTCCCGCAATGATGATTATACCTCCCAATATCTGAAAAATAGAAATTTTCTCTCCTGCTATCATCCCCCACATTATCGCTACAATTGGCATTAAGAAAGTTACGGTGGAAGCAAAAAGCGGAGTTGCAATCTTTAGTAATCTGTAGTATAAAAGCATTGCGATTCCCGTTCCGAAAATTGCCAATAGAGAAACATATCCTAAACCCACGAAATCAGATTCGGATCCAGAAAAATGTTTGAAGAAACCACTAAGAGCAAGTGTTATCAACGAAGGTAGCATTAATACAAATGTAAACACGAATCCAGATAAATCCTTTGCAGGAACATCATTTAATTTTGCTTTAATTGTTGTAACGTTAACCGCGTACAGAAAAGTTGCAAAGAGCAAAATTAAAATTGGAAAAATCTTAACATCCGACATTTTACCGCCTCCCAATAGTAGGACGCAGACACCCAAAAAACTTATGATGACGCCAGTAATTTGTCTTTTGGAGGTTTTAAAATTCCAAAATAAAGCTCCAACAATTATCACAAAAATAGGAACCATAGAATTAATTATTCCCGCAACGCTGCTGCTTACTTCCTGCTCCGCCAAAGGAAAAAGAAACATGGGAATAAAATTCCCCGTGATCGCACATAACACCAACCATTTCAAACGTTTTCGTGGAAATTTTTTAATGCTTGCAAAGGCAAAAGGAGACAAAATAAGTCCCGCAATCAAAACTCGTAGAGAACCTATTTCGTAGGGCGTAAAATGCTCAAGACCTTTTTTAATCAAGATAAAAGAAGAACCCCAAACGAGGGATAATATTACTAAGAGTAACCATTTTTCCTTGGTCGGATTCATATGTGCTTTTTTAAAATTTCAAGAAACTGCTTTTTAGGAATCATTCGAGCTCCTAAGCTTTCCAAATGGTCTGTATGGGTTTGGCAATCGATAAGCTCCCATGAGTGGCTTTTCACAAGATGAATAAAACCCGCTTTGGACGCATTACTAACTTTGGAAAACATACTTTCACCACAAAAAACTTTTCCAAATTGCATTCCGTAAAGACCTCCTACCAATTGCCCTTCTTGCCAAACTTCAACGCTTTTGGCAAAACCCAACCGATGCAGCTCTATAAAGGATTGCTCCAATTGATCAGATATCCATGTTCCATCTTGTCCGCTTCTTCCTATCTCTTTGCAATTTCTAATCACCTCTACAAAATCTTGATTCTCTGTGATTGTAAACACTTCACGATCTATCAATTTTTTCATCGACTTAGAAACTTTGAGCTCATTAGGGAAAAGTACAAATCTTGGATCAGGACACCACCACAAGATATCTTCATCGGGATTGTTCCAAGGGAAAATCCCATTCTGATAAGCCAAAAGCAGTCTTTCCACAGACAGATCTCCACCAATGGCCAAAACCCCTTCTTCCGGTTGGTAAAAAGCCGGATCTGGAAAAACTATTTGATCTTCAGGAAGTAGAAACATATTAATACAATAAATCCCGCTTCATAAAAAAGCAGGATTTTATTTTAATTTTTTACTAATTAAGATTAGAATGGCAAATCATCGTCTTCGTCATCAGCAAAAGGATTGCTTTGTGCTGGTGCAGTCTGTTGATTTGGTTGCGCTGGTGCAGCTTGAGTTGGCTCAGAAGAAGCGTTATCATAGATTTTCTCAATTCTCCAACCAGTAATACTGTTGAAGTACTTAGTGACCCCATCAGGAGAAGTCCATTCTCTTCCTCTAATATTAATCGCAACTTTTACCTGTTCTCCTTCTACGACTTGATCCAACAATTGAATTTTATCTTGCAAAAATTCTATACTAATAGGTTGCGGATATTGCTCTTGAGTAAGAATAATCATCTCTCTCTTCTGAAATCCGGAGCCAAACGTTTGAGTTTCAAAAAGTTTTTTAACTGTTCCTTGTAATTCCATTGTTATTTTTTAAAGTGTAAAAGTAGCAAAATGAAATAAAAAAAGGGAACACTCTCCTGATTTTTTTCTTAGAAATGCAAAAACGTGCATTTTTTTTGTTGTACAATCCAAAAAAGTTATATATTTGCAGTCACAAAAAAGAAGCGTTCTTTATTTCTGCGGATGTGGTGTAATTGGTAGCCACGCCAGACTTAGGATCTGGTGCCGTGAGGCGTGGGGGTTCGAGTCCCTTCATCCGCACTTTTTTAAAAATTTCAAAATTGATTTTGAAATTTTTTTTGCGAAAATAGCTCAGCTGGTAGAGCACAACCTTGCCAAGGTTGGGGTCGCGGGTTCGAGTCCCGTTTTTCGCTCATCCACTTTGCCCTGGTGGTGGAACTGGTAGACACGCAGGACTTAAAATCCTGTGTCCGCAAGGACGTACGGGTTCAAGTCCCGTCTGGGGTACAAAAAACGCTGTTAATCATTTGATTTTCAGCGTTTTTGTTTTTTAAGGGGGAACGAAAGGGGGATTAAAAAAAATTATCAATAACTGAAATTGATTAATGCAGTCGTTCTTCCAATTGCCCTTTCCAAATCGTGAAACCTTTATTGCTATCAGAATAATCGTGAACAATTCTTGAAAAGTTCTGTGGATTAGTTTCCAAATAAACCTGTCGCCCTTTTTCTTTTATGATATTCAGTTCTTTGTCTATTTGTTTTATGGTGTCTATTAGTACAGATTTGCTTTTTTCTAAATGCCAAATGTAAGTTGCTTCTTCGGTATCTAATGTCTCTAAAATTATGTGATAATTTTGTTCTCCTGCAATCAAAAAAACGAATGAAAATGGCTGTAAAGCAAATCGTAGTTTCATCACGTTTCGTTCGTGTTTGTCAGCTAAAAATTGAATGTGTTTGGAATGTTTATATTGTTTTACTTTTAGCAAATCTTCCAAAATACTTTCAGCATCGGAATAAATATTTTGATTTTTTGGAAGTTCATTCGTTGTCAGTATATTTTGTTTTGATGTCGGTATTTGACCGACAAAAGTTTTGTTCAAAAACTGAAATTTCACACTTTCAACGATTTCTTTATTGATGTTTTCAATATCGGAAGAAGTGGCTAATTGCGATAAAATCACTCCATTCTCTAACTCGGCATAAATATCAATCATTACTGATTTTGACTTTAAAACTTTGATGAAATAAGGTTTCAAAACTTCAAATTCTGGTCGGAATTCTTCGTTTTCAATTTCAAAATTAAATCGCTGGTTGCTTCTTTTATCAACATATTCAAAGCCTACATTGCCGTATCCGAAGTCTAAATCTTCAATGGCGATTTTGATTTGTTTTTCAATGAATAAATTTTGTTTTTCGGGGATAAATTCGGTTGGCTCGTCAAACAAACTTGCTTGTTTGGCTATTTTACGATAATAGGTGTTTCGTTTTAAAAAAAGTTTGTTTAAATAGTCAATTTTGATGTCTCGATAATCATAAATTGTTGGATTGATTTCCGAGCGCTGTACACGACCAATGTATTGAATCAACTTGCCTTTGAAAGAAAAAGGATACGCCAAAAATAAAGAACTAATATTCGATAAATCCGAACCTTCGCCAAAATATTGTCCAGTGGTAATTAATATTTGAAAATTGCCTTGTTGCAGAGTTTGCCATTTTGATTTCCTATTGTTTTCAGAATCATCTCCGCTTAAAGTAACGACTTCATAAGATTGCTTCAGGAAAAGATAAAGCGTGTTAATATGTTCCCTTCTTTCCGTGATAATGGCAATTCGTTTTCCTTTTTGGATTTCATTTTTAATGTCATTCAGAATCAATTTATTCCTTTCGGAATCGTGAACCAGAATCTTTGAAAGTGTTTCAAAATTGTCTGTTTTGGAATTGAATGGTACATCTAAATTCGTAGTTCTGACAATGATTTGTGCGTGCTGGAAGTTTTCTATTTCGTTAGATGTAATTTCTGAAATGATTTCCCCAAGAAATGCAAAAATCAGTTTATCATCATTGTATTTTCGGAATGGAGTTGCCGTCAATCCGTAAAGATAAAATGTGTTTAATTTTTCAATGCTATTGCGAAAAGTTTCAGCAGGAATATGGTGGCATTCATCCACCAAAATAGTTCCGAATTGATTTTGAATTTGCTCAATTTGTTTTTGTAAACTTTGAATAGTTGCGATGGTAATTTGTTTTCCAATTTTTGTTTTGCCTTGTCCAATAATCCCAATTTCTTGTTTAGGAATTCCAAGAAAAGCCTGAACTCTTTCCTGCCATTGTTCTAACAATTGTTTGCGATGGACAACAATTAAAGCTGGTTGTCTTTTGTCTGCAATAATCTTCAAACCCATAATCGTTTTGCCAGAAGCTGGTGGAGCAACGATAACACCGAAATCCTTTTTCGAAACAGATTCAATAGATTTTTCTTGATGATTTCTCAATGTTGCATTGAACGTATACGAGATTTCGTTTCTCAATTTTCGATTGTCCTGAAAGTCAAATTCCAAATTTTGCTCTTTGCAAAACCGAAGCAATTTTCCTATAAAACCTCTTGGAATAATGATTTTACTTTCGGTTTCTTCCACCAGCTTAAAATACCTTTCTGTACCAAAAGTATTTTTTCCTGATTTCTTCTTGATGAAATATTGCGAGTTAGTAAAATTCAATTCTTCTTTGAGAAAATTGATGAGCGGAGTTGTCAATCCATTTCTCTGAACACTTATATTTTGTTGAAGCAAAATCGTCAATTTCCCATTGTTATTTTTGGGAATTGGGAGATTTTGATAGGTGGAAATTTCTTGATATAATTTGTCTAAAATTTCTATCGAAACTCGTCCTATTTCATTTAAAAATTGCCATTGATTTGGATAAGGTTCAAAATTTTCTGGATTGATAAAACAGCTATTCCCCTCTTCCATTGCATGTTTGAAAAATGGCAAAGCAATCAAATTCCCCAAACCTTTTCCCGAAAGAAAATCCTGATTTGGAAACAATCTATCGAAACTGGAACTTTTATCAAACATTGAAAACGTTCCCGATTGTTCTAAAATCAAAATGAAAATTTTTCTACTTCGAATTGCAGGGTAAGCCCTATCAAAAAAGATCCAAACGTGTCCTCCGTTTCCAGAACGGGAACGCTCCAAATAGGCAGGAATGCTTTGCTCTTTGCAAGCGTTTAAGAAATTGATGGCTTCTACTTTCCAATTTTGCTTATCAAAATCAGCCACCAAAAACCAAGATGTATTATCCTGCAACAATGGATAAACTCCAATTTGTTGAACTCCGTTTAAATGTTTTTGAATTTCTTTATCTGTAAGTGGTAAATAATTTTTGTGGGGATAATTTTGAAATGTTCCGCCATTCATTTTATGAATGCGATATTGATATGGATCATAATGATAAGCAGGCATATATCCAGACTTTCCCGTTTTCTCCCAACGAACAGCAAATACATCCTCTCTTCCTCGAAATAAGGAGAGTAAAGTGTTTATATTCTTGGAATTAAATTCATTCATCAAAACTCAATAAATGTTAGGTAATAATTTCTACTTCCTCTTCGTTAAACCACCCATTACTAACGACATTTTTCTTTAGTTCTTCTGGTAGATCCGTGTAAGCAACTATAGCCAAACTTTCTTTAGCTCTACTACAAGCTACATAAAACAGTCGCATCGTTCTATCTATTCCTGTTTCTTTACCTTCATCTATGTTTTTCTTGTCAGTGGGAGTAAGTGGCTTTAATCCAAATAATTTATCGTAGCTAAACATAAATCCTTTTGACTCTTCATCGTCAATAATAACCATTACACGCTCAAATTCGAGTCCTTTAACGCCTTGATGCGTTCCAAATTTCGACTCTTCATTGATATATTCATTATACTTTACTATCTCGGTAAAATTGGCTTTTAATGCTTCTTCCCAGGCTATGAAAACTTCATCTTCTTCATCTATTTCATCATTGTCAACACTATTTTCGGTATCAATGCCTCCTCTCTGTAAAACAACTTTTAGCAAGGGCGGAATTTTAAACAAATTAGTTTCTTGTATTTTCTTTAATATATCATTTAGTGTAGGATTGTTACCTTCATTCCACAAAGACAGTAATTCAATGACCTTATCATTTGTAGTATGCAATAATTCTAATTTATTGGCGTCATTTTCTAATGTCTGTTTATCTATTAAATGTGAGTGCTGCTTTATGATATTAGCAATCTCAAATTTGTTCTTCTTAATATGAGCTTTATATAAGGGTAAAACTATTTTCGCAAATAAATTAATTGAAGATGAAGTGCCGTCTAATAAACCCGTTTTTAGCTTGTCAATAGTATAAAGAGGATTAAAGAAAGTGGAAAATCCCATTCTTGTTGCGGCCATGTGATGCTCTAATGTTAAAGTCATGATTTCAGCATTATCTCCAGTCCATTTATCATCTTTTGCTGCTTCCTGCATTTTCTGACGAATTTGTTCTTCTGTCTCAGATTTATTTTTTGTTCGGGAAACAGCAAAGAACCTGACAATTCCACCTTTATTTTCAATACGTGGAAATTGTTCCTGACCATCTATATCTTCTCTAATTTTATTTATTAGGTCAATTATTCTTGATTTTGAACGATGATTCATTTTTTTCGCAGGCTTAACCCATTTCTCTGGTAATCCGATTCCCAGATTTTCTTTTCCATCTGAATAAATTCTTTGTATTGTATCTCCAAACAACCCCAACGAAAGTCTTTCTTCATATTGATTTTGTAGGTCAAATAATGCATCAATTAACTCCTTTTTAGTATCCTGACTCTCATCTATAAGGATAACAGGGTATTTGTTTATCAGGATTTGTTTGAATAAGTCTTTTGATTTAATAAAATCAGCAGTAATGGAAATTACCTCAGTATGACTTAAGGAGTCTTTTGTTAGATTATCCCCATTGGGGTTGTAAATAAACTTTTGAATCGTTTCAAGCGATGTGAGTCTTTTATTTTTAGACTCTATTTTTTTTGCTCTACCAATAGAAGTCTTATTATTTAGATCTCTACTTTTAGATTGTTCTACTTCTAATTCTGCTATTTCAACAATTAAATTACTCTTTATCCAGGCTTTGATGTCGGGCGTAAAGCTCTTTATTAATTCCCAGCAGAAACTATGAATTGTGCTAACATTAAATATTGAACTATATTCTAGCCTATGAGTAATTTCATTGGCAGCCGCGTTAGTATAGGTAATAATTGCAATTTTTTTATTTCTTAATTTATATTCCTGTCCAAATTCCTCTTTAAAGCGCGCCAACACATTTACAAGTGTTCTTGTTTTTCCTGAACCAGCTCCTGCAAAAAGGAAAAAGCTTTGAGGTGATGAGGGTTTAATACTTTCATAAATCACATCATCAACTGGAGCATCTATTTCATTAGTATATTCAGCCATTAGATTTATGTTTAGTTGATTAATCCTTGTTTGTTACTTTTTAATTGTTCTTCAATCCAGTTTAAACCTTCTTTTATATAAGAAGGAGTTTTTATCTTTTTCGGGGCTTCAAAATATAAAATATCTAAGGCAAATTCTGCTTTTTTGGCTTGTTTGTCGTTAATGATTGTATATGTTTCTTGCACTAACTCTTTTAAATCCTCTTTTTTAGAAGCTTCTACCATCTTTTTCAAAAGACCTGTAGCATCAGCAATAGCTTTAAAGTTATCCTTGTTTTCAATGACCAATGCGTCTTCAAATGTGTAGGGATAAACAATGGTTTTGTCACCACCATTGTCAAATTCGATTGCTTTTTGATAGGCTACCCTAATTGGCAAATCTTTTTTTATTTTATCATCTGAGTTTAAATTCAATAATTCATCTAAGAGTTCTTTTTGCGGATGCCAGGTTTTGAGGGTGTCATTATTTGTTTTATAATTCTTCCCTAATTCTGGCTGACATTTCTTCCCATTATCATTTGGGTTGATAGAATCAACATCGGTAATAACCAAACAAATCAAACCTAATTTTTCAATGAGGGGCTTTAATCTGTGGGCATGACTCCCACCAATTTCTAAAATTGTTACATAGCAGCTATCTAACAAACAATTTTCATTCTTTATAAAATGTGGTAGTAGAATTCTTTCGGCAGGGCCTTCTACTAAAATAACTGCGTCGGCAAAAAACAAATCATTATGAGTAGTATTTAGGTATCGAATCACAAATTTTTCGGTCTCTCTTTCTTCTATGCCAAAAACTGATTTCAGACTAATCACCTCTGATGTAGGAAGGGCTAAAGAATTATTTCTTTTAAAATACCGTAAACTTTCAAATTTTTGGTGAGCGATGTAGCTGGAATGTGTACTAATGACTAATTGTGTTGTAAAATCTTT
>NZ_JBYVEB010000013.1:0-43546 GCF_058117085.1 Chryseobacterium sp. CG10_8
AAGTTTTATTTCTATTTACTTTTTCTCAATTTTCCATTCTCAATTCTCAACTTTCCATTTAAGAAGTTTTCTTATAATTATATACCGCCCAAAGGTTAGAAATAATAGTCATGGCAACTATGGCGAAAAATTGTGGAAGCAGATTCATGAAAGTACTACCTTTCAACATAATGAGTCGGACAACTTCAATAATATATCTTAAAGGATTAAGGTAAGTGAGTTTCTGAGCCCAATCTGGCATACTTTCAATCGGGGTGTACAATCCACTCATGATATTGAAAATCATGATGAAAAAGAACAGCGTAAACATCGCTTGTTGTTGCGTATCACTGTACGTCGAAATCAGAAGCCCAAATCCTAAAATTCCGATTAAATAAATGGCGACAAAAAAGTAGAGGAGAAGCAAACTGCCTTCGATTTCTACTCCATAAACAAACCTCGAAACCATTAATCCCATCGAGAACATAATAAGACCCAAAAACCAAAATGGAATCAGTTTTCCAAGGAAAAAAGTCGATTTTTTGATAGGGGAAACGTTGATTTGTTCGATGGTTCCGATTTCTTTTTCGGAGACGATGTTGAGGGTCGAGAGCATTCCGCCTATCATAGTAACGAGAAAGGCTAAAATTCCTGGAACTAAAGCTAAACGATAATTGTAATGCCGATTAAACCAAACTGAACTCCTTATTTCCATGCCATTTTCTTTGGTAGCTTCCATCAGTTCTGGAGATAATTTTAAGAGAATATCCTGATTGAAATCTTGCAAAATTTTGGTCAAATAACTTCCTGCCAATCCAGCTTTCACCCCATTAATGGCATTAATTGAAATCGAAACTTTTTCTTGATTTTCTTTAACCAAAGTTTTTTCAAACTGATTGGGAATTTCCAAAATGAGGTCAGCTTTCTCCTTTTCCAAAACGTCATAAGCTTCACGATAATTTTCCCCAAAATATTGAAGTTGAAAGTAATTTCCGCTCGTTATTTTCTGAACCAAAGCTCTGGAAAAAGTTGAATGGTCGTGGTCAACAACCGCTAAGTTGATATTTTTGATTTCGTAGCTTGCAGACAAAGGCAATACAATCAATTGCATCATGGGGCCAATGAAAATCATAGCCAATATCGACTTGTTTCGGAAGATTTGCCGAAATTCTTTACGAAGTAAAAATAGTAACTGTCTCATTCTTATTTAATTGAAAGTTGTCATGTTGAGCGTAACACAGTGGAGTGGAAACAACTTTTATGTTTAAGATTCTTCGGCTCCATTTCATTACGCTCAGAATGACAGTGTTTTAACATCCATCCTCCATCTTTCTTCTTCCTTCATTTACTCGAGTCTTATTTTAAAATTCCTTACGGCAACCAAAAACAGGGCGGTCATCATTCCTGTCAAAATCAAAAATTCTTTCCAATAAATTTCGAAGCCAACGCCTTTAACCATGATGTTTTTAATCATTATGTAATACCATTTTGCGGGGATAATATTGGTGATGATTTGTAGTGGGAACGGCATATTTTCTATTGGGAACATAAAACCGCTCAACATCAATGTTGGAAGCATGGTTCCCATCAAAGAAAACAGCATGGCTTGTTGTTGTGTTTTTACAGCGATTGAAATTAAAATTCCGATGAGTAAATTCGTCATAATGAAAATGATACTCACGACCATTAACATAAGAAAATTTCCTTTGATGGGTAAATCCAAAAGGATATAACTTAGGAATAAAATCACCAATAGAATTCCCATGGATAAAATAAAGTAAGGAACTGCTTTTGAAATAATGATAAATGACGGTTTCATAGGCGAAACCAAAAGTACTTCCATGGTTCCTGTTTCGTATTCTTTCACGATGGCGATGGCCGTCATCATCACGCAAACAATCAATAAAATTAAAGCGATAACGCCTGGGACAAAGTTAGGCGCACCTTCTAATTGCGGATTGTACAACATCCGAACTTCTGGAATAATTCGATAAGTTTGAATGGTGTTTGGTTGAAGATTTCCGTAGAAATCTCGAATTATATTTTCTAAATAACCCGTAATTTGATTACCGAGATTGATATCGGTTCCGTCGGTCAAAATTTGGATTTGAGCTTTATGATTTTGGGTTAAAGTCTCGGAAAAATCACTCGGAATTACGAGGAGAATTTTCACTTTTCCATCTTTAAAAGCTTCCTGAAACTGTTTGTCGGAATTCAAGGTTCGGTTAATATCAAAAAATTTGTTTTGAGAAATTTTAGAAATCAAAGTGGTTGAAGCAGTACTTTTATCTTGGTCAAACACGGCCACTCCCGTATTTTTTATTTCGTTGGAAAGCGCAAATCCAAACAAAATAACCTGAATAATCGGCAATGCAAAAAGCATCATTAGGATGCGTGTATCCCGAAACACATGCCAAAATTCTTTACGTATAAAAGTATATAACTGTTTCATTTTTTTAATTAAAAATTGAGAGTTGACAATTGAAAGTTTTCATTTGTCTTCCTTCCTCCATCTTCTGTCTTCCATCATTTTTCATTTTCAACTTTCAATTCTCCATTTGTTTTTAATCTGCTCCTCTTTTCGCGCCTCTCGCTAACTGGAAGAAGACTTCATCCATTGTTTTGACGCCAAAACTTTTCTTCAAATTTTCTGGCGTGTCCAAAGCACCAATTTTTCCGTCTACC
Organism: Chryseobacterium sp. CG10_8; assembly: GCF_058117085.1. Lineage (NCBI taxonomy): Bacteria > Pseudomonadati > Bacteroidota > Flavobacteriia > Flavobacteriales > Weeksellaceae > Chryseobacterium > Chryseobacterium sp. CG10_8. Next base: position 2,665 of record NZ_JBYVEB010000013.1, read on the forward strand.
ATAATCGAAACGCGGTTGCAATATTCCGCTTCGTCCATGTAATGTGTGGTTACGAAAATGGTGATTCCATTAGAAGAAGCTTCGTAAATCATGTCCCAAAATTGCCGTCTTGTCACGGGATCAACACCTCCAGTCGGTTCATCCAGAAATACAATTTCAGGGTTATGAAAAATGGCCACCGAGAAGGCTAACTTTTGTTTCCATCCCAAAGGAAGTTCGGATACCAACTTGTTTTTCTCCTTTTCGAGTCCCAATTCATCAATGAGGATTTGACTTTTTTGTTTGACTTCTTTCAGTCTCATTCCATAGATTCCACCAAAGAATTCTAAATTTTCGGCTACTGTCAAATTCTCGTACAAGGAGAATTTTTGACTCATATAGCCGATGTTTTTTTTGATGTCTTCAGGGTTTTTATACACATCAAAACCCGCCACTTTTGCTTCGCCAGAAGTTGGTGTGGAAAGACCAATCAGCATTCGCATCGCGGTGGTTTTTCCCGCACCGTTCGCGCCAAGGAAACCGAAAATTTCGCCTTTGTTGACTTCAAAACTAATATGGTCAACGGCGACAAAATCCCCGAATACTTTGGTTAATTGGTGCGCTATAATGGCTTTTTCTTGCATTGTTTTTTATTTAATTTAAAGTTGAAAATTGAGAATTGAAAATTTTCATTTGTCTTCCTTCACCCCTCATCCCTCTTCCCTCATTTTCAACTTTCCATTCTCCATTATTATTGAAGCAGTTCTATAAAACAGTCTTCAATGGTAGCTTCTATTTTGTTGATTTCTATATATTTAAAATTGTTTTCTTGTAAAAATTTAAGTAGATTATCTTTACTATAATTAGAGTCTTTATCTATCGCAACATGAACAAATTCTCCAAAAGCATAGGTATTTTTGGTGGATTCATTGGCTTTTAATGTTTTTAATAAAATAGGGATGCTTTCAGTTTTTACTTCAAATAAGTCTTTTGGAAAACTGTCACAAATTTTTTGCGGAGTGTTGATTTTCAAAATTTTTCCGTGTTGCATCAGTGCAATTCGGTCACACAAATCGGCTTCCTCCATGTAAGGGGTAGCAACAACAATCGTGATGCCTTGGGTTTTTAGTTTTTTCAGCATTTCCCAAAATTCCTTTCTTGAAACTGGATCAACTCCTGTAGTAGGCTCGTCTAAAAACAGTACTGTTGGTTTATGAATTAATGCACAGCAAAGGGCTAATTTTTGTTTCATTCCACCTGAAAGTTTGCCTGCTTTTCTGGTCTTAAATGGTTCGATTTGCCGATAAATATCTTTGATTAAATAGTAATTTTCTTGAATAGTGGTATTAAATACACTCGCGAAAAATTCTAAATTTTCCTCAACACTCAAATCTTGATACAACGAGAATTTTCCAGGCATATAGCCTAAAATTTTCCGGATTTGTTTGTAATCTTTCACGCAATCTAAACCGTCAATTTCCGCCGACCCAGAGTTGGGCAGAAGAAGTGTAGTCAAAATCCGAAATATCGATGTTTTACCTGCTCCATCAGGACCAATTAAACCAAATATCTCACCTTTCTCCACAGAAAAAGTGATTTGGTCAACCGCCAAAACCATGTCGTTTTTTTTGCCGTAAGATTTTGATATTTCTTTTACATTAATCATTTCTTTTTGTTGTTGCCAGTTTTAAGATTCTTCGACTTCACGTTGTTCCGCTCAGAATGACAGTATGTTTGTCATGTTGAGTGAAGTGAAGCGGAGTCGAAACATCTCGTTTTAGTTTATACTTATTTCATAGATTCTTCGACTCCACGTTGTTCCGCTCAGAATGACAATGTTGATAGTTTTCATCCTTCTTCCATCATCCAGCTCCCTTACAATTTCACATCCCCATACATTCCAATCTTAATAGAACCATCATTTTTGACTCTAATTTTGGTGGCATAAACAAGGTTGGCTCTTTCGTCTTTGGTTTGAATAGTTTTTGGAGTAAATTCAGATTTTGGGGAAATCCATTCGATCGTTCCAGAAATTTCTTTTGACTTTTCATCACCAGCGCCAACCAGAACTTTCACTGTCTGACCGATTTTAGCTTTTGTCAGTTGGTCACCTGTTAAGTACGCCCGAAGAATCATATCGTTGAGGTTGGCAATTTTGAAGATGGGTTTTCCGGTCGTTGCAAATTCGCCTTTGTACATGTATTGCGTGAGAACGGTTCCATTGATGGGTGCTGTGATGATGTTGTGTTTCAGTTGTTCGTCAATTTGAGCCACACGTTTTTCGGTTGGATTTTTTTCGCTAAGAATTCCTCTGTTTTGAATAGAAATCTGGTCTTTTGTGGAGGCTATTTGTTGATTAATGGATTGCAGTTGGGATTTGGCAACATTAATTTGCTTTTGAATTACAGCAACTTGCGAATTTGCGTCATCCAATTGTTTTTGCGTCGCCGCGTCTGCTTTAACCAAATTTGAAGTACGGTTTTTTTCGCGAACTGCGGTTTGCAATTGCTCTTGCAAAACAGCAATTTGGGCATTCTGCGATTGTAATTGACTTTGCAAAACCTGAATCTGAGGCGTTGCTGAATTGGTTTTGGCATCGATGGCTTCAATGGAAGCCAGAATTTGCTCCTTTTGAAGTTCGACACCTTTGCCATCGATGATTCCGATTTGTTGGTTTTCTGTGAGCTGTTGACCTTCTTCCAGTTTTAATTCTAAAATTTTTCCGTTAGCTTCCGCAACCACCATCAATTCGTCACTTTCGAAAGTTCCCGTTGCATCGTAGGAGTCTTCAGAATTCTTGCAGGAAAAAACTGCTAAAAGTAGGAGAGGGAGGATATAGGTTTTCATTTTATTCGTTTGTTTATTGTTTTCGTCAGTATTTTTTTGTTTCGAGTTACGAGGCGCGAGACGCGCCAAACACGAAACTCGTGACTATTGATTATACTGTGCTTTGAGATTATATTGAGTTAAAAGATATTGAATTTCGTGTTGGATTTTCTGTGTTCTTGCTTGGTCTTCAGCGTTGACTTCTCGGAGATAGTCGGAAGTCGTTACGACTCCGTTGTCTAATTGCGCCAAACTTGCTTTTTTAACGCTCATCCTCAACTGAATCAGTTCATCATCTTTATCCATTAAATTTTGGATTTTTTGGAGGTCGTTATTATTTTGAACAGTTTGAAAATTCTGATTGAATAAGAAATTTTCACGTTGAATTTCCAAGTCTTGTTGTTGCGTTTCGATGAGTGATAATTCGTTTTTCTTGGTATAAAAACCCGAAATTGGAATGTTCAAACGTATTCCGCCAATATAGAAATCATCAAACTCGTTTTTCAACATGTTAAACCCTGGTTTTCCGTAACCGATTTGTCCAAAAGCACTTAATTTTGGTAGATTTTTAGATTTAATTAAAGACTTTTGAGTTTCTAAATATTGTTTTTGCGCATCAAAGACTTTGAGTTCAGTACGATTGTTAGTTTCGGAAATCAGGAGTTTTTCTGGGGTAGTTAAAGAAGTATTTTCATCCAAATTCTTTTGAACGAAAAGCGACAACATTTGGATAAAGCTTTTCTTGGTTGCTTGTAGTTCGATTTGCCTTTGGTCCAGAGTCAAAAGTTGAGCTTTAATCACATCCACATTACTTCGGAAAATGGTTCCATTTTTTAATTGGGCTTCAGCTTTTTTGAGTCCATTTTGTACATCGGATTTGGTCAGTTCAATTTGTTGAATTTGCGCATCGGTTAGAAGAATTCCAAAGTATAATTGATTGATTCTTTCTTCTAATTTGTCCAGCTCAACTTCGTTTGTGGTTAGATCGATTTCAGCTTGCTGAGAAGCTAATTTCTTTTGATTTGAAGTAATTCCACCGTCATAAATGGTTTGATTGATATCCGCATACACCTTGTATTGGTCTTTGCTCAATGGTTGAATTCCTGCGCTGGATTGGTTAGGGAATGCCGTAACATCCGATTGATAGCTTGCTTGTCCTCCAATATTAATTTGTGGATACCAAGCTTTTCCAGCATTTTCAATCGTATAATCTTTTGATTTACTGATAAGTTCGTTGCGCTTGATTAACGGATAATTTGCCTTTGCTAAAGTATAGCATTCCTCCAAAGTAAGAGTCTGCGCTTGCGCTGAAAAAAAGAGCAGAAGGACGATATATTTTAGATTTTTCATAATTGTTGGTGGTATCAAAGTTTAATTGGAGTCTCCAAAAGAGTCTTAGTCCAAAAGGGAATCAGTTTTCGGCGTTCTTCGATGAACGTGCGGAATTCTTCTTCATTGGTCAATTCAAAATGCATGAAAACATATTTGGCGATGAAAGGAAAAATGGTCATCCCAAGAAAATTCAGTACAAAATGGATGGGTAAAAGATCTGGTTGTTTCTCTCTAATTTGAGCTACAAAATTAGAATCTCGAATCGCTTTTTTTAATGGAATTGAAGTTTCGATTCCTGAGTTTTTCTTTTGAATTTCGCTCAAAATAAAAACGGGGAGATTTGGATTTTTTGAAAGAATCTGAAAATACTGTTCACTCGCCAAATCAATTTTTTCCTCCAGAGTTGTGGTGTTATCGGTAAGAATGGGAATGATATGTCCGAACAATTCCGCTACTTTCAGCTTCATTACTTGTCCAAAGAGTTTTTCTTTGCTTCTGAAATAGTAGTTGAGTAAGGCTAAATTAATTCCAGCTTCCTCGGCAATATCTCGAGTTCTGGTTCCAGAAAATCCTTTTTCTGTGAAGACTTTTTGCGCTGCTTCAAGGATTTTAGCTTCTGTTGAGAGTTCTTTAATGACTTCTTTTTCAGACATTTTATGTGATTTGATAAAACAAAATTAATTTAATATTTTGATTTAAACAAATTATTTAATCATTTGATTAAATTTATTTTTTCAGATTTTAAACCCGATTTTGTTTTAAGGGTTTAAATTAAATTCAAAATATATAGGATTAAAAGCCTGCTGACTTTGATGATTTACCACATCCCAACAAAAGGCGGAGTAGAGGAATTTAATTCTTCTATTCTGCGACGAGTTCCTGGAGAAGTATTCTGTGGAAGTTGATGGGCATCAAAAAACTGAAAGCTTTCTATTTCTCCATTTTTGATGGGATTGAATTGAAATTCTTCAATTAAGAAAATAATAATGCTGTCGCTTTTGCCTTCAAAGAAATTGTTATAGACACCGTGAAGTTTTGATGTTGTAAAAGTAATTCCCAATTCTTCTTTCAACTCTCTTTTAAGTCCGTCTTCGAAGGTTTCGTTACGCTTTAGTCCACCACCTGGAAGAAACCAAGAATTGTGATACGAATGCTTGACCAAAAGCACTTTTCCGTCTCTAATAAGAATCGCTCGGACCCCAACGGATTGCGGTTTGAAGACTTTCCAAATCGAGGAGTAAATTTTATGTGCTATTTTGTGGAGAACGGACATTTTGTAAGAATATTCAAAAATAAAAAAACGCAACCAAAAGTGACTGCGTTTTTGAGTTTTATATCAAGTGATTTGATTATCTGATGAATTCCATTCCAAATAAATCTGGATAGACACCTAATGCAACGATGGCTACAATGATAAATACAGCCACGATATTGTAAGTGATGGTTACTTTTTCAGAAGTTTTGAAGCTGCTTTCTTTGAAGAAGAACATTGCAATGATTAATCTTAGATAGTAAGCGATTGATATTGCAGAACCAAGTACTCCCATCAAAACCATGAATGGACCCATTTTTGGGAAAGCCATTGCTTGAGAGAACAAAGAAAACTTGGCCATAAAACCTGCTGTTAATGGAATCCCAGCCATTGAAAGCATAGAGATTGCTGCTGCTGTTGCCAATAGAGGTTCGGTTTTAGCCAATCCTTTGAAAGCCCCGTAGGAAGTTTCTCTTTTCAGTTTTTCTACCCAAATAAGACACATAAACACACCGATAGTTGATAATGAATAAGCGAATAAGTAGAATGCTAAATTATTAACAGACTGGTCATTTAGTCCAAAGAAAATTAAAGCCAAATATCCTGCGTGCGAAACGGAAGAATAAGCCAACATTCTTTTTGCATTGGTCTGAGCCAATCCCATAACGTTTGCCAATAACAAGGTGATGATTAATAGAACACCAATGATATTAATCCATTCACCTGCGATATCCACAAATGTAATTGCTAATAGGCTGAATAATGCATAAAATGCCGAAATCTTAACCACACTCGCCATAAAAGCAGTGATTAGGGAAGGAGCTCCTTGATAAACATCTGGACTCCACATATGGAAAGGCGCCAAAGAAACTTTGAAAGCCATTGCTGCAATCATTAATACCAATCCCATAATGAGCACCATGTCGGAAGCGTTTCCTTGTACATAGGTTTTGACAGCAGTCAAATCAAAACTTCCGGCTGAGCCATAGATTAAAGCAATCCCTAATAATAGGAAACCTGTTGCAAAAGCTCCCATTAAGAAATACTTAAGAGACCCTTCATTAGAGCGCAGATCTGTTTTGTTAGCTCCTGCCATTACATAAAGTGGAATAGAAAGGATTTCGATTCCGATGAAAAGCATAACCAAGTTTTGGAATCCAAAAAGTACAATTCCACCACAAAGCGAGAAGAGCATCAATGCATACAATTCGCTCTGATGGCTTCTATGATTGCTAAATGCAAATCCTCCCAAGAAGAAAATAAGCAATGTTACAAGAATTGAAATCTTGGTAAATATTGCTGCATTCTTTCCATAGATGTACATGGAAGAGTATTGCTCAAAGAACGAACACTCTGGTTGAAAACTTGCCCAATATGCAACCAATAGACCTACGATACCAATATATCGAGCATATTTTCCGTGATTGTACACTCCAGAAAATAAGGCCAAAACAGCAGTGATAAAAACAACAACTAAAACACTCATAATTAATATTTGAGATTTCGAGATTTTAGATTTGAGATTTCAGATGTTAGACTTCAGATTTCAGATTTCAATCTTCATTCTTTCAGGTCTTTACGCCTCATTCTCTTTACTATTTCATCTCTTATTTTTTTAAATTCTTAAATTTTTAATTTCAAAAGTTAATGTTTAACATCTGAAATTTAATTCAACATTGATTGAAAGATAAACGCCAACGGAGTTTTTACCATTTCCAAAATTGGTTGTGGAAATACCCCAAATAACAATACCAATACTGCGATACTCGCTAAAACGGAGAATTCGACATTGCTAAGGTCTTTTACACTTGCCAATCTTTCTTCGTTTCCTTCACCAAACATGGCTTTACCATAGAATCTTAGAAGATATGCAGCTCCCAAAATAATGGTAATTCCAGCAATTAAAGCAACAACTACATCAAAGTCGAAAATGGATTTAATTAAAATAAATTCTCCTACAAATCCGTTGGTCAACGGAACAGCCACAGAACCTAAAACAATAATTAAAAACAAAATCGCAAATTTTGGAGCTACTCTTGCCAGTCCACCCATCTGAAGGATATCTCTTGTTTGGAATCTTTGGAACAATATATCCGCACAATAAAATAGACCTACCACATTAATACCATGAGCAAAAGCTTGTATCATGGCGCCTTCACCACCTTCACTAGTAACAATTCCTTTGCTCACCAATATTGCTGAAGCAAAAATCCCTGCTACCATCAATCCTACGTGAGAAAATGAGGAGTAAGCGATAATTCTTTTAGCATCGGTTTGGATAAGAGCGATTAGAGCTCCATGAAGGATACCAATCACCGCTAAAATAATTACAATATATCCTGAAATTCCGCCTATAGCTAAAGGAGTAATAGGTAGCAAATATCTTAATAGTCCAAAAATCGCCATTTTCAACATGATTCCTGATAACAGCATCGACCCCGCAGTTGGAGAGTAGGTGTAGGTGTCAGGTTGCCAAGTATGGAAAGGGAATACTGGTAATTTGACCGCAAAAGCGAAGAAAATAAACCAGAATATAACCGTTTGTTGATTAAGGTCAAGTACAGCGTTGTACATATCGATAAGTTCGAAAGACTTAGAGAACTGATAAATATAAATCAGACCCGCAAGCATAAACAAAGAACCTACAAAAGTATATACGAAGAACTTGGTTGTAAATTGAAATCTCTTATTCTCTTGACCCCAGATTCCAGCAATAAACCAGATTGGGATAAGAGTAACTTCCCAGAAAATGTAGAATAGCAATCCATCTAATGAAGTGAATACTCCAATCAGTCCAAACTGCATCAACAAAATCAATGCGTAGAAGGAGTGAGGGAATCCTTTTTTGTCATTAAATGAAGACAAGATAATAAGCGGTGTTAGAATGTTGGTTAGTAATAACATCAACATGCTCATTCCGTCTATTCCAAAATGAATACTACTCTTAATGCTTTTAATCCATTCGTAACGGATTTCGTGCGTAAGCGTTTCGTTTACGGTTGGTTGAAAATTAAAATCGGAAACAATGCAAAAAGTTATTAGCATCTGAATCATCGCAATAACAAAAGCCACTGTTTTCGCTGATTTATCTTTCCAAAAGAACAGTAATCCGGAACCCACTAATGGGACTAGTAATAATGTTAATAAGTGATACGACATTATTAAGGTAATAAAAAGTTAACAATCAATATAATTCCAATCGCCAGAGACATGATAAGGACATAATTCTCTACGTTTCCGTTTTGGATACGTTTCATGAATTTTCCACTGTCTTCAGCTCCTTCTCCTACGAAGTCTACAATTTTGTCCAACACAGAGTTGTCAAACATTTTTCCTGCTTTTCCTAATCCTTCTGCTGTTTTCACAAACAAAGCATTGTAGATTTCATCAATATATAATTTGTGTGACGAAAGTTTTTCCCACCCAACATAATTTTCTTCAGGTTGTGCCAATTTACCTTTGGTAACGTAAGCATTTCTCACCAAGAACCAAACGATAAAGAACATCGCAATGGTAACTCCCAAAAGAATCATTTCGGTAGCGAAAGGAACTTCGCCTACATTTTCTCCATTCACGTACAAAGGTTCTAACCAATGATGAAGAAATTGAAATTTTCCATGTCCAATGAAGTGAGGCAAATTGATGAAACCACCCACCACTGAAAGTATTGCCAAGACGATTAATGGCAAAGTCATATTCATTGGACTTTCATGTAGGTGATGTTTTTGTTCCTCAGTACCACGAAACTCTCCATGGAAAGTTAGATAATACAATCTGAACATATATACAGCCGTACAAGCTGCAATTGCAAATAGAATTACCCAATATATAGGACTCTTTCCGAAAGTAGTCACCAAGATTTCATCTTTGGAAATCATACCGGATAAGAAAGGCATTCCCGAAATCGCAAAAGTTCCGATGAGGAATGTCCAATGTGTTACTGGAATGTATTTCTTTAAACCTCCCATAAAGCGCATATCTTGTTCTCCACTCATAGCGTGAATAACAGAACCACTTCCTAAGAATAATAAAGCTTTGAAGAAAGCATGAGTCATTAAGTGGAACATCGCAGCTGTAAAAGAACCTGCTCCTAAAGCCACAAACATAAATCCTAACTGAGAAACAGTGGAATATGCCAATACTTTTTTGATATCGTTTTGTCTCAATGCGTAGAACGCTGCCATTGCGGCTGTCAATAATCCAACGAAAAGAATTCCGTTCATTACTGTTGGTGCAAGAGAGAATAAGAAATTAGATCTTACCACCAAATAAATACCTGCGGTAACCATCGTTGCTGCGTGGATTAATGCAGAAACTGGTGTTGGTCCAGCCATTGCGTCTGGTAACCAAGTGTACAAAGGAACTTGAGCAGATTTACCAACCGCACCAATAAATAATGAAGCAGTGATAAAAATTATAATATTGCTGTCCAATGTAAACATTCCGGCTTTTTGAGAAACGGTCAAATAATCTACTGAACCAGTATAATAAGCAATCATAAAGATTCCCAATAGTAAACCTAAATCTCCGATTCGGTTCATGATGAAAGCTTTTCTTGCCGCTTTTCCATATTCAACATTTTTGAACCAGAATCCAATCAATAGATATGAGCACAATCCTACACCTTCCCATCCAATGAAAAGAATCAAATAATTACTTCCCATTACCAAAAGTAACATCGAGAAGATAAAGAGATTAAGGTAAGCAAAGAATCTATAGAATCCTTTATCATGGCTCATGTATCCTATAGAGTAGAGGTGTATCAATGATCCTATCCCAGTGATAATCATCATCATCATCAATGATAATTGATCTATTTGGAAACTGAAATCTACCGGAACTTTAGCAATAGTAAACCATTCGAATGCTTTTGCAATGATAGGTTTATCTTCTGCGCTGAAATTCATAAATAGGTACACCGAAAGGATAAAAGAAGTAAAAACCACTAATGTTGCAATACTTCCGACCAAGACTTTAGGTAAGTTTTTTCCAAAAAGTCCGTTAATCAAAAATCCTGCGAGTGGTAGAAGTACTATTAAAAATATCAATTGTTCCATCATATTTTATCCTCTAAGTTTATTAAAAATACTAACATCAACAGATTTTGTATTTCTATACATCATGGCAATAATTGCAAGTCCAACAGCAACTTCTGCTGCAGCAACCACCATGATAAAGAATACCAATATCTGTCCGTTTCCGTCTCCCTTGTAACTCGAAAATGCAGCTAACAAAAGATTTACAGAATTAAGCATAAGCTCCACACTTCCTAAGATAACAATAGCGTTCTTTCTTACTAATACTCCCAATACTCCTAAACAAAAAAGGAAAATAGAAAGTACAATAAAATAATTAAGAGGTACGCTTTGAATAAATGTATTAACTTCTCCCATAATTTTATAAATCTTTTTTACCGATTAATACAGCCCCAACAATACCTGCAAGAATCAGGATGGAAGCAAGTTCAAACGGAAGAACATATTCTTTAAAGAGTAATCTTCCCAAGTTTTTCGTTAAGCCAACCGTAAAATCTACATTAGAATTAGCAGTAAGGTCTTGCTGAAGACCTCTGAAAGCTCCTAACATCCCCACTAATAAAATTCCGCCAGAAAAAATTCCTACAAATTTTAGTAGGTTTTTCTTTTTACTTTCATCTTCTTTATTAAGATTAAGCATCATCAGAATATAAAGGAACAATACCATAATAGCTCCTGCATAGACGATAATCTGTACTATTCCTAAGAATTGTGCATTCAGAAGGATATACAATCCTGCGATTGAAAACATGGTTACAATCAGCGACAAAATTGCATAAAGTGGATTTCGAGCAAAAACAAAGTAAACGGCACTTAAAACTGCGATAGCAGCAACTACAAAAAATATAATCTGTTCCATTATTTCACTGCTTTTTTCTGTTTCTCGGATTGACGTCCTGTAATATCAATTCGCTCGTTAATCTTCTCAACCAATTTATCTTTACCGTAGATAAATGAACCCCGATTATTTTCTGCATCAACCAATCGGTCGGTAAGGTAGATGGCAGATTTTGGACAAGCATCTTCACACATTCCACAAAAAATACATCTCAACATATTAATTTCGTAGATAGCAGCATACTTTTCTTCTCTATAGAGATTTTTTTCTTCTTTGGTTCTTTCAGCTGCAGTCATGGTAATGGCTTCCGCAGGACACGCAACCGCACAAAGACCACAAGCGGTACAACGTTCTCTTCCTTCTTCATCTCTCTTCAACACATGTTGACCTCGCCAAATGACAGCTCGAGGTTTGTGGACTTCAGGATAAGAGTAAACTTTTCCTTTAGAACCTTGTAAGGCGTGCTTCAAAGTAATACCCATTCCCTTAACAATTGAAGGGAGGTAGATTTTTTCGGAAAAGGTCATTTCCTTATTGGATACTACTTTGGATCTATTTGTAAGTTTCATTCAAGTGAATTATAGATATTAGATGTTAGACATTAGACTAATCTTGTCCTTTATCTTAATTTTAAACTTTATTGTATGAGAAGATTCAATTTCTGCAAATTCTCAAACCCTCTTATTAATTTGTAAAATACAATATTACAGCTCCAGTAATGATTAAGTTAATCAAAGCCATTGGTATGAGCTTTTTCCAACCCAAATGCATTAACTGATCATAACGGAATCTTGGGATGGTCCATCTAATCCACATAAAGATCAGGATTCCCACTATCACTTTACCTAAAAAGGCAAAAATACTAATAATAGCTGCTGTGTTTTCTCCCCAATTTTCAGTTACCCAATTGATTCCCGGATAATTATAACCACCAAAAAACAATGTAGCAATTAAAGCATTGGAGATAAACATATTAACATACTCTCCGAAGAGATATAATCCTAATTTCATGGAAGAATATTCTGTAGAATATCCAGTAACCAATTCGGATTCACATTCAGGTAAATCGAATGGGTGACGATTGGTTTCAGCCAAAGCTGCAACTAAGAAAATGATAAATGCAAAAGGCTGGTAGAAGATATTCCAGTTCATTCCGTCAAGATTGACGAGGCCATATAATTTTCCACCTCCTTGTAATTCTGTAATGTGTTTTAGATCAAGGGAGCCACTCATCATAATGATGGATAACAAAGCCAATCCCATTGCTAATTCGTATGAAATCATCTGAGAAGAAGCACGGATGGCACCAATCAAAGAATATTTGTTGTTAGATGCCCAACCTCCGATCATCATTCCATATACACCAATAGAAACCATCCCTACTAAGAACAAAACACCTACATCAATGCTTGCCACTTGTAAGTCGTAAGCAACGCCACCAATGTTAAGCGCTTTCCCCCAAGGAATTACAGCTCCAGTAACTAAGGAAATGAACATCGTAATGGATGGACCAAGTATGAAAAGAAATTTGTCCGCTCCAGCTGGGGTAAAGTCTTCTTTGAAAAAGAATTTGCCACCATCAGCCAAAGGCTGCAAAAGTCCAAAAGGCCCTGCTCTGTTAGGTCCAATTCTGTCTTGTAAAGCAGCCGCTACTTTTCTTTCTCCCCAAGTGGAATACGCTGCTACAGCAAGCGATACAAGGAAAAGTACCAGTACTAAGATAATTTTAAAAATGAGTAAATCCATAGTAAATATGAGTTGCTTCCGAATTATACAAAATCGCTTTCGGTTCTATCGTTTTTATCGTTTACACTTATTTCTTTGGCATCGGGATTGTCAATCATAATCAGCTCGTCTTGAGGTTTCTGATAGTGATTAAGTGAAATAACCGAGTGTCTGTCGATATGTCTTGGTCCTTCAATAGTCCAGTCTTTTGGATCTTTTCTTTCGAATCTACAAGTATCACAAATCCATTCTTCTACTTCTCCCCATTGATCTTTTCTTGCGGTTACCCTTACGATTTCGTCACCTTTCATCCATACAACTGCTTTTCCAGAACATTTTCCACAAGTACAATGCGCGTCCATTGGTTTTGTAAACCAAACTCGACTTGCAAAACGAGCAGTACGATCCGTTAGAGCTCCCACAGGACAAACGTCAATAACATTTCCGATGAAGTCATGATCCAAAGCTTTATTCAGATATGTTGAAATTTCAGCATGATCTCCACGGAAAAGGATTCCATGGTCACGTTGTTCCGTCAATTGATTAGCGGTCAGTACACATCTTGCACAAAGAATACAACGATTCATATTTAGTTTGATGTGAGGACCGATATCATCCGCATCATAAGTTCTTCTTTCAAACTCAGTTCTGGTGCTTTCAACACCATGCTCGTAACCCAAATCTTGAAGATGACATTCTCCTGCTTGGTCACAAATAGGGCAGTCCAAAGGATGGTTTACCAATAAAAATTCGGTAACCGCTTTTCTTGCTTCCTGAGTTTTTTCGGAGGTAAGGTTTTTGATTTCCATCCCATCCATTACCGTTGTACGACAGCTTGCTACCAATTTTGGCATTGGGCGTGGATCAGCATCAGAACCTTTGGAAACTTCAACCAAACAAGTTCTACAACGTCCTCCACTGTGCTCCAATTTGCTGTAATAACACATTGCTGGAGGTACTGATTTTCCTCCAATTTGTCTTGCAGCGTCAAGAATCGTAGTCCCAGGCAAAACCTCTCCGGTTTGTCCGTCCACGGTAATTTTAAATTTTTTAACTTCTTCGCTCATATTCTTCGCTTTATGCGGTAAGCAAAATGCTTTTAATTTTATTTAAAATCAGACAATTGTCTGTTATTTTCTGGTGTTAAAGGTATAACCTATCCCAAAATTAAACTGGAAAAACATGAAATCTTGCCATGCTTTATCCGGCTGATTGTTAAGTGTGGTCTTAATGTCTGGCATATTGATGTAACCAACTTTGCCTTCAATTCTTGCCATCCAATGTTTCCAAAATACCAAGTTAAGGTTAGTTCTCGCATCTAAACCAAATCCAGCAACGTGAAAACGATCGCTCCTCTCATTCTCCATTAAGGATACATTACTTTTCGGAATCAAAACTCCTAAACCAGCTCCATAACCCCAGGAAATATCAAATTTCTTATGATCCAAAATCTGCTTATATTTTTCCAGACCAAAGTTGGTATAATTGAGCCCATCTGTATGTTCAAAAGTCAAGAACTCACCGTCTGTTAAATCAATCTTACCATTATTAATCATCGATGCATAGGTCGGATTGGTTACATATCCTGAAATATCCACTGTCTGATCCTGATCCATCACATATTTCATATGATCCTGAGCAAAAACTAAAGCTAAATTATCTTTAATAAAATATCCTACTTTGAAGTTGAACTGTGGGATTGATATTCTACTCGGATCAATATAAGCCATGCTAATTTCAGATGGTCTGTCTTTAGCAGTCACATCATGTAAGGTAAAATCGTAGTCAGCTCCTCTAAAATGGATATCAGAATTGGTAAATCCCGCTCTGTTCCATCCCCAAAAAACAAACATTTGTCCTTTCTTGGTAAGAGGTTCTGGTTTTACTTTTGGCGTTTCTTCTTGTCCGAAACTAAAATTAAATCCTAAAAGAGCGACTAACAATCCTACAAAAATCTTCTTCATTGTGATATTTTTTATTATGTTTTTTTAATGTTCAACTGTTGGAATAGGGTCTGCATAATGTGCTATTCCATAATTTTTTGTTAAACAAAGTTCTGGGTTTTTGATATGCCATTCGAACTCATCTCTAAAATGACGAATCGCTGCTGCAACAGGCCATGCTGCTGCGTCACCCAATGGACAAATGGTGTTACCTTCTATTTTTCTTTGTACATCCCATAGCAAGTCAATGTCTTCCATAGTCCCTTGTCCGTTCTCTATTTTTTTCAAAATTTTATACATCCAAGGAGTTCCTTCTCTACATGGAGTACATTGTCCACAGCTTTCGTGTGCATAAAATCTTGCTAATGTCATGGTGTGTTCTACAATACATTGGTCTTCATCTAACACGATGAAACCTCCTGAACCCATCATAGTTCCTGTAGCAAAACCACCGTCAGCAAGGGATTCATAGTTCATGTATCGAGGTTCTCCACTAACTGTTTTAAGTAAAAGATTAGCTGGTACAATTGGAACTGAACTTCCTCCAGGGATACAAGCCTTTAATTTTTTACCATCTTTAATTCCACCACAATATTCATCAGAATAGATAAATTCTTCCACCGTAATGGTCATATCTATTTCATAAACACCTGGTTTATTAATATTTCCGCAAGCAGAAATTAATTTAGTTCCTGTAGATCTACCTACACCAATTTTAGCATATTCAGCGCCACCCATATCGATGATAGGCACCACTGCTGCGATAGATTCAACGTTGTTAACAACGGTTGGTCTTTCCCAAAGTCCTTTAACAGCAGGGAAAGGTGGTTTTAGTCTTGGATTTCCTCTTTTTCCTTCTAAAGATTCAAGTAGAGCAGTTTCTTCACCGCAGATGTAAGCTCCAGCACCACGTTGAACATAAATTTCTAAATCGAAACCAGTTCCTAAAATATTTTTACCTAAAAATCCTGCTTTTTTAGCTTCTTCAATGGCTTCTTCCAAAATGTCTGGAATCCAAGAATATTCTCCACGAATGTAGATGTAAGAAGTGTTGGAACCTAAACAGAAAGATGAAATCAACATTCCTTCAATCAAAAGATGAGGAAGAAATTCCATTAAATATCTATCCTTGAATGTCCCAGGTTCGGATTCGTCAGCGTTGACTACTAAGTGTCTTGGGACACCTTCTGGCTTAGCCAAGAAACTCCATTTGAGACCAGTTGGGAAACCAGCTCCACCACGACCTCTTAATCCAGAAGTTTTAACCTCTTCCAAAACTTCTTCTGGAGTCATTTTAAGGGCTTTTTCCGCAGACGTATAACCACCTTGTTTGCGGTATACATCGAAGTAGCGAATCCCTTCTATATGTGCGTCTTTAAGTAAAAGTTTTTTACTCATTGTCTTTTATACTTATGGCTTTTGGCGAATTGCTTTTAGCCTTATTTTAATTTTTATTCAATTTAAAATCTAAAATTTAGAATTTTTCTTAATCCAAAGCTACCGCACCTTGTTTGCAAAGTTCTAAGATTTCGTCCACTTTTTCTATGGTTAGATTTTCGTGATAAAATTTGCCTAACTGCAACATTGGCGCATATCCACAAGCTCCAAGACATTCCGCAGGTTTCAGTGTGAAAAGTCCGTCTGCTGTTGTTTCTCCGTCTTTGATATTCAATTTGGTACGAATGTGATTTAGAATTTTTTCACTTCCAGAAACCATACAAGGTCCTGTTCTACAAACTTCTAAAACATATTTTCCAACTGGTTTCATATTGAACATCGTGTAGAAAGTTGCTACTTCATACACTTCAATTGGTTTGATATTCAATATAGAGGCAACATAATCCATCACTGGAACATCTAACCAACCACCAAATTCTTTCTGTGCGACATGCAAAACCGGAATCAAGGCTGACTTTTGTCTCCCTTCCGGATATCTTGCGATAATTTTATGTACCTGTGCTAATGTTTCAGGTTTAAAAGCTATTGTTTCGCTCATATTTAAAGATTTTAGATTTTAGATTTTAGATGAAAATCTGAGTTCTAAGAATCTTATCAATTTTGAAATTCATTTATATTTTAAGACTTTAGATTAATTTAAAATTTATAATCTAAAATCTATACTTTCTCTATGCATCCAATTCCCCAGCGATGATATTCATGCTACACATGGTAACAATCGCATCGGAAATCATTTGTCCTTGAATCATCTCAGGATATGCTTGATAATAAATAAAGCAAGGTCTTCTGAAATGCAGTCTGTATGGACTTCTTCCTCCATCACTTACCAAATAGAATCCTAATTCTCCATTTGCTGCTTCAATGGAATGATATACTTCTCCTTTCGGAATTTCAGTTTCTCCCATTACAATTTTGAAATGGTAAATCAATGCTTCCATGTTACGATAAACGTCCGCCTTTTCTGGTAAATAGAAATCTGGAACATCTGCGTGGAAATCGCCGTCAGGTAAGTTTTCGTAAGCTTGTTTGATAATCTTAATAGATTCCCAAACTTCTTGCTGACGAACCATAAAACGGTCATAAGTATCACCTGCCGTACCTACAGGAATGATGAAATCAAAATCTTGATAAGAAGAATAAGGCGCAGCCACACGAAGGTCGTAATCTACACCTGCCGCTCTAAGGTTAGGGCCTGTAAATCCATAACTCAAAGCTCTTTCCGCTGAAATAGGACCAACACCAATGGTTCTGTCCATAAAAATTCTGTTTCTTTCCAACAAGTTGCAGAACTCTTGAAATCTTTTAGGGAAATTTTTAATAAAATCTTGAATTAACTCGTGAAATTTTGGAGTGAAATCTCTTTCGAAACCTCCAATTCTTCCAATATTAGTTGTCATACGAGCTCCACAAACTTGCTCGTACAAATCATAAATTTTTTCTCTATCGCGGAACATATACGTAAGACCAGTAATCGCACCAGCGTCCATTCCTGTAACCCCGTTACAAACCAAGTGGTCTGCAATTCTCGCTAATTCCATCATGATGACACGCATGTAATCTACCCTCTTCGGAACTTCGATACCTGCCAATTTTTCAACAGTCATATGCCATCCGAAGTTATTAATAGGAGCAGAGCAATAGTTCAAACGGTCTGTCAATGTCGTTATCTGAGCAAAATTTCTTCTTTCAGAAATTTTTTCAAATGCACGGTGGATATATCCTACTGTTTGTTCGGAATGAAGAATTCTTTCTCCATCCATAGTCAATACGTTTTGAAAAATTCCGTGAGTCGCAGGGTGAGTTGGCCCTAAGTTAAGCGTATAGATTTGTCCATCTATTTGCTCTTTGGAATCGTATTGATTGATGATATTAGATAGTGCGTTGTCTTTCATTTTTTTATAATTGATAATTGATTGGTGATAATTGATCATTTATCAATCATCGTCTATCATTGATAATTATCTTCCAAACATGGTATCGTTCTTATCTGTTCTTGTTCCATCTTCCAAGCGATATTCTTTCAGCATTGGGTGGTAACCAAGGTCTTCCATATTCAAAATAGCTCTTAAATCAGGATGACCTTTGAATTTGATTCCATAGAAATCAAAAGTTTCTCTTTCCATCCAGTTGGCTCCAGCATGAATCTCTACTAAGGAATCAACTTCCGCATTCTCTCTCGCCATAAAAACTTTAAGACGAAGTCTTACTCCAGTTTTTAGGTTATGAAGATGATAGATGACTTCCAATTCCTTATCTGGAAATTCAGGGAAATGAATTCCACAGATATCAGTCAAAAAAGTGAATTCCAAAGAGGATTCTTTCAAATGGTGAATCATTTTCTTCACATCCTCCTTTTTAACTTCTAAAGTCAAAAGCCCATAAGGTTCTTCTACCTTGAGTACAGACTCAGAGAATTCTCTTTTTAGTGCTTCTAAAACAAATTGATTATCCATCTTTAGTTGATATCGTAAGATTCTAATAATTGTTGATATTCTGGCAAGTCTCTTCTTCTGATACTTTCGCTTTCAGCAAGAGCTTGTACTTGCATAAAACCTTCGATGATTTGCTCTGGCCTTGGCGGACATCCCGGAACATACACGTCAACAGGGATAATCTTATCAATTCCTTGCAAAACCGAATAAGTATCAAAAATACCACCGCTGGAAGCACATGCTCCAACAGCAATAACCCATTTTGGCTCTGCCATCTGGGTATAAACTTGTTTTAAAACAGGTCCTAATTTTTTAGAAATAGTTCCACAAACCATTAATAAGTCAGCTTGCCTTGGGGAGAAAGAGTTTCTTTCCATTCCAAAACGAGAAGCGTCATAGGTAGGGTTAAGGGTTGCCATAAACTCGATACCGCAACATGAAGTTGCAAAAGGAAGTGGCCAAAGAGAAAACTTTCTTGCCATTCCTATCACAGTGCTTAATTTTGTTACGAAAAACCCTTCTCCTTCAAGACCTTCAGGAGCTGGTGCATCTGTTTTTATAACCGGTTTTTTATCAGACATTCTTTTTTTTCTTTTAAAATTGAATTGAAATATTAACGATCCCAGTCAAGCGCTCCTCTTTTCCAAACGTAAATAAATGCCATAAAGAAAACAGCCACGAAAGCAAGAACAGCAATGAAACCTTCTGTCCCGAATTCTCGGAAGTTAACAGCATACGGATAGAAGAAAACGATTTCAATATCGAATAGCACAAACAAAACTGCGGTCAAGAAATACTTAATAGAAAAAGGTGTTCTCGCATTTCCTTCTACTTCGATACCGCATTCGAAACTTGCATTCTTGGTTTTGGTACTGGCTTTTTGTCTTGGTCCTAAAAAATGGGCACCTAACAAAGAAACTCCAACAAAACTCAGTCCCACAAATGCTTGTATGATAATCGGGATGTAATTTTCCGGTAAATTCATGAGTGATTAATTTCTTAATCTGCAAATTTAAGGATTATCGAACGAAAACCGAAATTATTGCCTAAAAAAAGTAGATAAATTTGGATTCTTGCGATATGTCCAACTCTTACTAGTGTTTATGGGAGTTTTTCTTCATTTTTCGAAGTAAAACAAATGCCATAAATCCCGTGTATAAAACCACAATACTTACAATAAGAATATTAATAATAGTGTCGATTCTCTCATCCTTTACAATGAAAAAAATATTGTAGATGATGAATGCGATAACTAATATACCATAGACGAGAATGTAGTTTTTCATTTTGGTTATTTTTTTAAAATTTCAATGAGAAGGTTTTTCTCTTTTTGTGATTTTCGGGATTATAGTCTTGCCATAATAATTGAATGTCTTTGTTTTCCACTAACTCTGGGTTAGTCTCCAAATGTCGGATTCCTTTTTTTCTAAAGGTATTATAAATTTCTTTGAAGATAATGGAGGTGATCCCACGTTTTTGATAGTCAGGGTGGATGCCAATGAGATAGAAGTTAGCGCGATCATTTTTTCTGTTAGCCTTCAAGAAATGCCACCAACCGAAAGGGAGTATTTTTCCTTTTGCCTTTTGCAAAGCTTTGGAGTAGGAAGGCATTGTTATCGCAAATGAAATGAGTTGATTATTGTTATCAACAATACAAATTATAAAATCCTTGTTAATGAAGTCAAAATATTTCTCTTTATATGTTGTAATTTGTTCTTCGGTAATCGGGGTATAAGTAGAAAGATGTTTGTAGGTCTCGTCCAGAAGACGGAACATCGGGTCCACGTAAGGGAGTAATTCTTGTTTGTTTTTAAAGTTTAAAACTTTTAATCCAAATTTTTCTGTGACAATTTGGCTGAACTTTGTAATTTTTTCAGGCAGGCTGTCAGGAAAAATAATTTCGTATTCCACCCATTCTTTTTCTGTATTGAAACCTAATTCTTCAAGATGTTTTGGGTAATAAGGAAAGTTGTAAAGTCCTATCATTGTTGCTAACCTGTCGAATCCTTTAGTCAGCATACCGGCCTTATCCAAATTGGTGAAGCCCATAGGTCCTTCTATTTGGTGGATTTGGTTTTCAATTGCAAATTGTTTAGCTACATTGATGAGAGCAGAAGAAACTTCTTTGTCGTCAATGAAATCAAACCATCCAAAGCGTACTTTGCTGATGTTGAGCTCTTTTTTTTCTTTATGATTGATGATTACGGCAATTCTGCCGACAATTTGTTGATTTTTGTAAGCAAGAAATTTCTTTGCAACGGAATATTGTAATGCTGGATTTTCTGCTTCATTCCAAATGTCCATCTCATCTTTAATCAATGGTGGCACATAGTTGGAGTTATCCTTATATAGCAGCATAGGGAAATGGATGAACTTTTGTAAATCATCCTTGGAAACTACCTCTATAATTTTAACTTCTGACATCCAATTTTGCTTTCTAGTCGCAAATATAATTCTTTATTTTTTCTGACTTTGGTTTGGCATGCTTTTTACAGCAATATATTATCAAAAAAATAACATTAATATTATGTATTACTTAATTATTGGAGCGATTTTTATTATCAGTATGATTGTTCAGAACAAACTGAGGTCAAAATTTGCCTATTATTCTAAGGTCTATTTACAAAACGGAATGTCAGGGAAAGAAGTTGCAGAAAAGATGCTACGCGATAACGGAATCAATGATGTGCAGGTAATTTCGGTTCCTGGACAGCTGACAGATCACTATAATCCAGCAAACAAAACCGTCAATCTTTCTGAGGCTGTTTACATGCAAAGAAATGCTGCGGCTGCGGCTGTTGCTGCTCACGAATGTGGGCACGCAGTTCAACATGCGGTAGGTTACTCGATGTTACAATTAAGGTCCAAGATGGTTCCTGTTGTTAATATTAGTTCTAATCTTTTGCAGTTTGTCTTCATGGCAGGGATGATTATGATGGCAATGAGTATCGTAGGTGGGAAGTTAGTTTTGGGAATAGGTGTAATTTTGTTTGCGATTACAACTTTGTTTGCTATTGTAACGCTTCCTGTTGAATATGATGCAAGTAATAGAGCCTTGGCTTGGTTAAGGTCTTCAGGAACTTTGGCAAATGCTAAAGAATATGAAGGAGCGGAAGATTCTTTGAAATGGGCCGCTAGAACATATCTAGTAGCAGCTCTAGGATCGCTGGCTCAATTGATTTACTTCGTTATGATGTTGATGGGAGGAAATAGTAGAGACTAATCAGAAATATCATATTTAATATAAGGCATCTCGGAAAGTATTTTCGAGATGTTTTCTTTTTCTGATGTTTTTATTTTTGCTTTGATTTTACAATTTTGTTGTG
This sequence comes from Chryseobacterium sp. CG10_8, assembly GCF_058117085.1. Classification (NCBI taxonomy): domain Bacteria; kingdom Pseudomonadati; phylum Bacteroidota; class Flavobacteriia; order Flavobacteriales; family Weeksellaceae; genus Chryseobacterium; species Chryseobacterium sp. CG10_8. Next base: position 24,812 of record NZ_JBYVEB010000013.1, read on the forward strand.
CGTCAAAATCTATAATATTAGCATGGAACTTATTAAGTAAGGTAAAGATGATATTCTGTTCAGAAAAAGGAAAATGAAGCTCAATGGCGCTTTCTAGTTCACTTGTAATGATTTCAGCATGGTCTAAAGTTAGCTTTGCGGATTCTTTATAAGTTTTGACTAATCCAGACACGCCAAGTTTAGTTCCACCATAATACCTAACGACAATCAAAAGAGTGTTGGTTAGGTCGTGAGCCAACAGCTGATTATAGATTGGTAATCCCGCACTTCCAGAGGGTTCTCCATCATCATTGGCTCTATAGTTTTCGCCTTCGATTCCGACGCGGAAAGCGTAGCAGTGATGTGTTGCTTTTGGATGAAGTTTTTTTATATGAAGAAGTTGTTCGGTAATCTCCGTGATACTGCTAACAGAAAATGCATATCCAATAAATTTGCTTCCCTTTTCTTTTAGAAGGATGTCATTAACAGGATTTTTAATAGTCTTGAAGGAAAACATTTGGTAAAAATAAAAAAATCGCCCAACTTTAGTTGAGCGATTCTATTAGAATTTATGGTATTCTATTTATTTTTCGAATCTAATAGCTGTTTTTCTATCAGCTTCTCTTTCTTTATCAGAAGCATTTTCATCAACTTTAGCAATTTCTTCACCGTATCCTTTTGCTTCCAGGACTTGCGGAGAGTTAACTGCAGCTTTTACAGCATCAGCTCTTGACTGAGATAATTTTAGATTTCCAGCATCATCACCTTTTTTGTCAGTATAAGCACCAATTTTGATTTTGGCATCTGGGAAAGCAGCAAGGATAGCTTTAAGGTTTTCTAACTGAACTTTTGATTCTGGAGTAAGTGTTGTTGTTCCAAACTCGAAATTTAAGTTATCAAAGTTGAACCATTTTCCTTTAAGAGCAGCTTCATCAGCGTTTTTGTACTCATCAGAGTTAAGGAAAGCGATTACTTGGTCTTCAATACCACCTTTGAAGGCATTTAGAGTTTTTCCATCAGGAAGTGTTACAGTAGTAGTTTCTCTTGTAACATCTGCTATTGCACCTTCAGCTGCGCCCGTGCTATCAGCAGGAGCGTTAGCAGAGTCCATCTCAACAAGTTCAGATTCCACAGTTGTTGTAGTCTCTTTTTTCTCACATTGTTTCCAAAGGAACCATCCTCCAGCAATTAATAATAGTAAAGGGAGTAACCACTTCCAGAAAGAACTTCCACCTCCGTTGTCATTATTGTTATCACCGTTAAATGTATTGGTTACTTTTCCAGCAGCTCCAGAAACGGCAGCTCCTGCAGCGCCAGCAACATCTTTTGCAGTGTCAGTAACTTTGTCAGTAGCCCCAGTAACGGCAGCAGCTGCAGCTCCGGTTACTTCTTTAGCGGTATCAGTTGCTCCCCCAAATAGACTTCCTAGTCCTAAAGAACCAAGAGAAAGACCTGCTGGAAGCAATGAAGAAATTCCAGTTTTTTGCTCTGATAAAAGTGAAGAAATTCCTGCTCCATCCAAGTTATTATCACTTGCATATTTTCCTACAGATCCTAGTGTAGCACCAGTAACCATGTTTAACAAAGAGTTGGAAGAAGATTCGCTAATTCCAGCAAAGCTAGATACTGACTGAACAAGTCCGCCAATTTTGTCTCCAAAAATTGCAGTAAGTACAGATGTAATTAGAGAATTGTTAGAAGTTCCACCTAACAAATTGCTTAATAATCCGCTTGATGCAGCTCCAGTAATTGAATCTACAACCGAAGAATTATTTGAGTTATTTGCTAACCCACCAAGTACAGCTGGAAGTAATCCGCTGATTGCTTTAGAAATTCCGGACTCGCTTTCTCCTAATTGCGTTGCAGCTTGAGAAACCAATGCAGGACCTAACTGTCCTTTAATTAAATCAATGATGTTTAATGACATAATAGTTTATTTTTTTTAAAAGATTTATGTTTGTCAAATATATGTTTTTTTTAATATAAATTGTTTTATATAAAAAAACTCTCTAACTTTTTTGAGAAAATGTTAAAGAGTTTTGAGTTTATTGAATGTTATTCTGTGAATAATTTAATAGGCTTTGGCAAAGATGACTCTTTGTTTTGAAGGTTTTCCACTGATTAGTGAAGTGCCTTGTTCTTGCTCATTATTCAATGGAATACATCTTATTGTAGCTTTGGTTTCTTGCTTAATCTGTTCTTCCTCTTCAGAAGTACCGTCCCAATGCGCCGAAATAAAACCACCTTTTTCTTCTAATACTCTTTTGAATTCTTCGTAAGTATCAACTTTTGTTATGTTACTTTCTCGGAAATCAAGTGCTCTCTGATATATTTCTCGCTGCATGGTATCCAATAAGTTTGCCAACTTTTCTTCGATGCCATCAATTGGTAAAATTTCTTTAGTAAGATTGTCTCTTCTTGCAATTTCAACTTGACTATTAGCGAGATCTCTTGGCCCTAAAGTTATTCTAATAGGAACTCCTTTTAATTCGTATTCTGCGAATTTCCAACCTGGTTTGTTTTGGTCATCGTTATCATATTTAACAGAGATACCTTTTGCTTTCAATTTTTTCTCAATTTCCCAAGCTACTTGGTTGATTTCATCCAACTGATCTTGTCCCTTGAAAATAGGAATCATTACCACTTGGATTGGAGCTAATAGCGGTGGAAGTACAAGTCCATTGTCGTCAGAATGCGCCATAATTAAAGCTCCCATCAATCTAGTAGAAACTCCCCAAGAGGTAGCCCAAGCAAATTCCGTTTGTCCTTCTCTATTAGTGAATTTAACATCAAATGCTTTAGCGAAATTTTGTCCCAAAAAGTGAGAAGTTCCGGCCTGTAGTGCTTTTCCATCTTGCATCAAAGCTTCTATACAGTAGGTTTCTTCTGCGCCTGCAAATCTCTCATTTTCTGTTTTGATACCTTTGATAACAGGAACTGCCATGAAATTTTCTACAAACTCTGCATAAACTTCTAACATTTTTTCGGTTTCTTCTAAAGCTTCAGCTTTTGTAGCATGTGCTGTATGTCCTTCTTGCCATAAAAACTCTGCAGTTCTTAGGAAAAGTCTCGTTCTCATTTCCCAACGTACAACGTTGGCCCATTGATTAATCAAAATAGGTAGGTCACGATATGATTGAACCCAGTTTTTATAAGTGTTCCAAATAATTGCTTCAGAAGTCGGTCTTACTACAAGCTCTTCCTCTAACTTAGCTTCGGGATCGACAATTAATTTATGTGGATTTTCAGGGTCAGTTTTTAGTCTATAATGCGTAACAACTGCACATTCTTTGGCAAAGCCTTCTGCATTTTTTTCTTCCGCTTCAAAAAGACTTTTCGGCACAAAGATGGGGAAGTAAGCATTTTGATGACCAGTTTCTTTGAATCTTTTATCCAGTTGATCACGCATTTTTTCCCAAATCGCAAATCCATAAGGTTTAATCACCATGCAGCCACGAACTCCAGAGTTCTCAGCTAGGTCAGCTTTTACGACTAATTCGTTGTACCATTTACTATAATCTTCACTTCTTGAAGTAATTTTTGCCATTTTTTAATTTTTATTTTTAACTTTTGCCCAATACCGTTATCTAAAAAATAAAATGTAATTTTATTGAAAATTTCAAACTGCGGTTTGGTATGTTTTTGGTATAAAGTGCAAATATAAATCAAATAAAATCTTTTCACATTATCATGAAAAAAATTATACAATTCAATTTTCTTAGCCAACTTAGATCTAATTGGACATTGCTTCTTGCTGGAGCAGCGTTGTTGGCTTCTTGTTCGACTCAGGTTGGAGGATATAGTGAAACCGACGGTGTCTATTATGACCCGGAAACGGACACGCTTCCAGAGGGAGTTATCCTTAACGAAACTGGCAATCAAGTGGGAGAAGTATATGACTATACTGCTGATGACGGAGTGATTGCTAAAACTAATAGGAATATCGAAAACCAGAAAAATAAATATGACAATTGGGATTCTCAAACATCTGATGATTCTGATTGGGGAGTTTATACAGGTTCTGAAACCAATTATTATAGTGATTATTGGGGATACTGGGGTTCTCCTTGGGGATATTATAGCCCTTATTGGGGAGGTGGATTTGGTTTCAGTATAGGTTTTGGATGGAACACTGGTTGGGGATATTGGGGTTCTCCTTGGGGATATTGGGGTTCTCCTTATTATAACTCTTATTGGGGTTATGGTGGTTATTACGGAGGATACTACGGAGGCTATTATGGATATCCTTATTATGGTGGTTACTATGGTAGTCCTTATGCTTACAGAAGAAGTGGAGCCAATGGAAGATCTTATAATAGTTACCAAAATCAAGGAGGAGTTTATAGAAACGCCAACTCAGTAAGTAATCGTAGATCTGCTGGTCAAAATTCTGCCTATCGTCCCACTACAAGAAATGTAGGGACTCAAGGTTCTGGATATACAAGAACAAGAACAATGCAAGGTGCAACTCCGAGAAGCAGCACACCTAATAGAGGATACTCCACTCCTCGTACATCCACACCATCATATAGTACTCCAAGAAGTTCTTCTTCTTCTGGAATGCGTTCAGGAGGATTTAGCGGTGGTTCTAGTGGTGGATTTAGAGGAGGTTCTTCATCACCTTCAATGGGAGGTGGAAGATCAGGCGGAGGTAGAAGATAATTTTGAAATCTAATTTTTAAAAAGATAATGATAAAAAAAACGATGACAATTTTGAGCGTTGGTGTGATTAGTTTCGCCAATGCTCAAGATATTTCTACGATTAAGAACTCAAGTGATGTCTACTCTAATAACTCGATGTTTGGATCATCGAAGTATAATGCGATGGCAGGAGCAACTGGAGCTTTAGGTGGAGATGCCAATTCTTTGCTTAATAACCCAGCTGGTCTCGGAGTAGCAATTGCAGGTGACGTTTCTGTCACTCTTGCAATTGAGAATTATAGAAATAGAAGTTCTTTGGCTGGTAATAGTTACAGTTACGGAAATACCTATGGAGATCTAGGTAACGCAAGTGGAATCGCATCCTTCCAATTACTTACAGAAAGCAAATGGAAATTTGTGAATTTGGCGGTTAGTTATTCGACTCAGTCGCTAGATAATTACGTTGAGACGCCTGGGAATTCTAAGATTGTTATTCAGGAGGTTTTGCCAAGTGATGCAACTGTTACTAATAGCTACACTTATAATGGACATGGTTATGACAGAACAGGAGCTCAGATGAGAATGTCCTTTGGTGTTGGAGCCAATTACGATAATCGTCTATACATTGGAACGGGTATTAATATTCATGCAAGTGATATTAATCAACGCGATTTTGCTGAATTTTATTCTGCTTATGATTCTTATTATGATATTTACGACAAACAATATACTCCATTTGCAGAACAGGCAAGCGGATTCTCAATGAACTTTGGTGTGATTGGAAAATTAGGTAAGAATTTCAGATTAGGAGCAGCAATAGAAACGCCAACTTGGTGGGGTATTGAGCGTGCGTATAGTGAGTACAATAGTCTAAGTTCTGGGGTGTATTATGACAATTATGCAGAAAGCAGAAACTTTCGTTCTCCAATGACGGCTACTTTCAGTGCAGCTGCGGTTCCAAGTAAAAACTTTTCAATCAATGTCGATTATACCCTTGGTTTAACTAAGCCATATTATAGAGAGGAGGGACCTGCTGAAGTCGAGATTAATGATTTTTATAATGAACTTTATAAGAATTCTTCCGAAGTTAAAGTCGGTGCTGAGTATAGAATCAAAGCATTTCGTTTGAGAGGAGGTTATGCGCATCAGAATTCTCCTTTTGATACTGTTTCTACTGCCGTTTATAACAATAATGGTGGTTCTGGACAAGTTGGAATTGAAGATTTTGTATTAGGTTCCCGCGATAAATTTGGTATAGGTATCGGATATGATTTCCGTTCTTTCTTTATCGACGCTACTTATCAAAATATAACTTCCAATTACTCTAATCCATTTTTATATGGTAATGCAAGTTATGGAAGCGGATATTACGGTGTATACGATGTAGTCGATGCGGAGGTAAGTGCAGTTTCTGATGTTAAAAGTGTTAAAAACAACTACTTTATTACATTTGGATGGAAGTTCTAAACTTTCGAAAATAAAATATATAAAGCTCCGAATTTCGGAGCTTTTTTGTTTAATGGTCGTGTCCGTAATGCGTCAATAGAGCAAAGGCAACGCCTAAAATCACCAATCCAATTTTCTTCCAGTCCACGTTATGGTTTTTGTTGCTTTCGAAGATGATAACAGATGAAATATGAAGAAAAATACCACCAACAATAGCAAGGAAATAGGGCCTTAAATTTTCATCGAAATTTTTACCAAGAAGCAATCCCATTGGAGAAGCCATCGCAAAAAGTAGAATGATGAACCAAGAATACGCCGAAAACTTCTTACTTTGGAAAAGAAATGCTCCCAAAATAAAAGAAATCGGAATGTTATGGATAATAATACCTTGCAAATAAGGCGAAAGATAATCAGTTTCGTTACTCAAAGGAATCCCTTCAATAAAAGCATGGATGAATAAACCAATCATTAATGTCAAAGGCAAAATTCCGTTTTCGTTATGATGGTGGAAGTGACCATGTTCAAAACCTTTGGTTAAGTTTTCTAAAAACATTTGGAGCAATACGCCTCCAATCACCCAAATGCCAATGTTCTGATGATGGTCATGATAGACTTCTGGGAAAACTTCGTTAAGGCAAATCGTTATCAAAAATCCAGCACTCACCACCAATAGATTTTTGGCAAAAGCCTCTCTGTTACCGAAGAATTTTCCCAGCAAAACACCTACTAATACACTTAATATGAGTAAAATGATGATCATTTTTTCTTAAATATGTTGATGCAACGAGGTGACAGTTCTTTGTCGAATTGATTGAGTCTATAGTCGCCAAAAATCATCTGCCTTTCAAAACCAAAGTCTTCTGCGTAGGTTAATATTTTTTCTGGTGTGTGAAGTTTTACTTTTTCAAAGAAGTGAAAGTCCTGACCTTGATCTTCAAATTTTATATCTTTGATAATGAAGTTGTTTTCTATTTTTTTATTAATATGAAAATCAATATTATCTCTCGAAATGGTTTGTTGTTCTACAAGATTACTTTTGACAAAGTATGGATTCAAAAAGTCAAGGACAAAAAAGCCACCCGAATTCAAGATGTTACTTACCGAATGAAAAACCCTTTTATCGTCTTCTGCATCATCAAAATATCCAAAACTGGTGAATAAATTGAAAACAGCATCCACTTTCTGTCCCTCAATTGGATTTCTCATGTCATGAACACGAAATTTCAACGAGTCGTTTTCGAAGTTTTTATCGAATTCGATGCTTTGTTTGGATAAGTCTAAACCCAAAACGTCGTATCCTAATTTGTTGAGAAATACCGAATGTCGCCCTTTTCCGCAGGCTAAATCAATGATTTTGGAATGCTCGGGAAGTTGTAAAAATTGGGTTAATAGGGTAATGAATTCTTCTGCTTCAGCAAAGTCATGATTGCGATACAGGAGATGATAATAAGGTGTGTCAAACCAAGATTCGAACCATTTCATTCTGCAAAAATAGATTAAATTTGTTTTAAAACAGAAGTGAAGTGGCAAATACTTATTCTCAGATTTTTATTCAGATTGTTTTTTCGGTGGAAGGTCGACATAATTTTATACAACCTACCAAACGTGAAGAGATAGAAAAATATATTTGCGGTATTGTCAATAATCGAAAACAAAAGGTACTTGCAATTTATGCTAATCCTGACCACATTCATTTGTTGTTATCTTTTCATAATTTGAATTTGTCCCTTTCAGAAATTGTGAGAGATATAAAATCAGGTTCGTCAAAATTTATAAATGAACAAAATTGGTTTCGAGGGAAATTTAATTGGCAGGAGGGATATGGTGCATTTTCATACTCCAAAAGTCAAGTTGACCAAGTTTGCCACTATATTTTGAATCAAGAAGAACATCATAAGAAGCAGAGTTTTAAAGAAGAATATCTGAAGATTTTAGAGAACTTCGGAATCGAATATGATGCGAATTATTTGTTCGAATTTTATGATTAGCTTTAGAGAGGTCGCTCCTACGGAGCTCCCCCTTTCAACATACACCAAGTAGCTACAAAGAGTAGGCTTCTTCGAAGCAGTATTATCTCGGTTTTGAGGCGGCTTCGTAGAAGCCTACTCTTTGTAGAATAATTTGATTTGTTAATCGATGAGCTCCGTAGGAGCGACCTCTTGAAATATGTATCTTTGCAAAATAATGGATATAGATAACTTACAAATACAGATAAAAACTTTTTTCGGATTGGAGGAAGTTTTAGCCAAAGAAATTCAACAATTAGGAGGTAGAAACGTGGAAATCAAGAATCGCGCAGTCAATTGCGAGGGCGATTTGGGCTTTCTATATAAAATCAACTATTCGTCGAGACTGGCGGTGAAAGTGTTGGTTCCGATTATGGAATTCAAAGCCTTTAATGAAGATAAATTTTATCATAAGTTGGTGAATTTCAAATGGAATCAATTTATGGATGTCAATCAGACTTTTGCAATTGATGCTACGGTTTATTCAGAAAGGTATAAACATTCTCAGTTTATGGCTCTTAAAATGAAGGATGCTATAGTTGATTATTTTAGAAATAATTATAAAGAGCGTCCAAGTGTTGATTCCAAAACCCCTGATATTAAGTTTCATCTTCATATTGATAGAGAGTTGGTGACGATTTCTTTGGATTCGTCAGGGGATCCTCTATTTAAAAGAGGTTATAGAAAGGCACAAAGTGAAGCTCCTATTAATGAGGTCTTGGCTTCTGCGATGCTTCAACTGGCGGGTTGGGACGGAAAAGGAAATTTTCTTGATCCAATGTGTGGAGGAGGTACTTTGTTGATTGAGGCAGCAATGATTGCTTTGGGGCTTCCTGCACAGATTTTCCGTAAAGAATTTGGTTTCCAAAACTGGAAAAACTATGATGCGGAATTATTCCAGAAAATTAAAGATTTTAGAGTTAATAAAATTAAAGATTTCACTGGGAAAATTGTTGGTTACGACATTGATGCAAGAGCAATTAATGCGGCTCGCGAGAATATTGAAGTTGCCGAATTAGAAGAGGTTATTGAAGTAAGGAAACAAGATTTCTTTGATTCAAAAAAAGAACTTTTTCCTTTGTTAATGGTCTTTAATCCTCCTTACGATGAGCGTTTGAAGATTAATGATGAGGAGTTCTACAAGAAAATTGGTGACACTTTCAAGCAAAGTTATCCTAACACTTTGGCTTGGTTGATTTCATCCGATTTGGAGGCGGTGAAGAAGATTGGACTTCGACCTTCTCGAAAAATAAAATTGTTTAACGGGAAATTAGAAACAAGATTTTTGCAATACGAAATGTATGAGGGAACAAAGAAAGTGCATAAATTAGAGGAATGATTTGGGATATTTAAGATTTTATTTGTAATCTTCTCAATCTTCTTCCTAAGTCCAAAAGGAATGATGATAAAGAAGCAACCAAACATTTTAAAGATTGATTGAGATTCCTCGTTCCTCTGAATGACAAACTTGAGTTAATTTTAAAACATAAAAATAATTATTACATTGGTTCACTTGCTAAATTTTTATATTTGAAAAATTCTATTTCCATTATTATCGCGATATTTAACCGAAAAGACGAGCTTTTCGAATTGCTACAGTCTCTTTCTTTTCAGACGGATAAGGATTTCGAAGTGATTATTGTTGATGATGGTTCGCTAATTCCGCTTTTACCAACTGTTGAATTATTTCAAGATCAACTGAATATTCAGTTTTTTAGGAAGACCAATTCAGGTCCTGGTTTAACGAGAAATTATGGAGCTAAAAGAGCAAGCAATGATTGGCTGCTTTTTGTTGATTCGGATGTTATTGTAGAAAAGGATTACATCGAAAATATCAAACGAAATATCGAAACGATTCCATGTGATGCTTTTGGAGGAGCAGATAAAGCGCATAAAGGATTTAATCTGATGCAAAAGGCAATTTCGTATTCCATGACATCGGTTTTTACGACAGGAGGCGTCCGCGGAAGTAAGAAAGCGGTGACGAGATTTCAGCCAAGAAGTTTCAATATGGGTGTCAAAAAATCGGTGTTCCAAAAAGTTGGTGGTTTCTCCGAAATGCGAATAGGAGAGGATCCGGATTTGTCAATGACACTTTGGGAAAATGGCTATACAACTGCTTTTTTTGATAATATTGGTGTCTATCACAAGAGGAGAGTTGATTTCGGAAAATTCTCGAAGCAAGTTTATCAGTTTGGTTGTGCAAGACCGATACTTAATCAAAGACATCCTAATTATGTGAAAATTTCATTTGCCTTTCCTTCACTCTTCTTAATCGGGTTTGTTGTTGGTATTGTAGAATATTTCTTTTTGCGAAAAGGTTTTGTTTTGGCGATGTATGGCCTGTATGTCTGGTTAATTTTCTTTCACGCCTTATGGAAAACCAAAAATATCAGCATTGCAGGAATGGCGGTCATTTCCACCTTTATCCAAATGTTTTCTTACGGTTACGGTTTTCTGAAATCGTGGTTCAAACTTAATATTCTTCGACAAAAACCCGAAGTTGCCTTTCCAGCGCATTTTTATAAGGGGTAAGTCATAAAATAATCTATTCAAAGAGAAATAAATGATTATAATTTATCTTTTTAAATTATAATCATTTTAAGATCTGATACCATTTTCAAATGGTAATTATTAATGTCTATTCGACAGATCGAATACGTAAATTGATATTGATGGTAAAAAAATAGAATATGAAATATTTACTCATTGCTTTAGTTGTATTGTTAAGTTGTTCTAAAAATGAAATCGAAAATATTAATGATTATCAAGTAATGGTAAGATATGTAAGACCGGAAGATAGTCCATCTCCAGTCGTTGTTCTTACAAATAAGAAGCCGAATGTGAACAGTTTCCCCGAAGTTTATTATCAAATAGAAAAAGAAGATTTAATGAAAATTGAAAAAATTTCTTCTTATTCAAAAGTAAGAAAATACGATAAATGGGAGTCGTTTCTATTGGTTAAAGTAAATAAAGATGATATAATTGAAAGGTATTTTTATGATAGGAAAAATGGTATTGAGATTTTAGAAAAAATGAAGAAAATCACTTCCCATTATAATAACGAACTATTAAATGAAGATCTTATTTATCTACAAAAAGTTACTAAAAATGGTTACCCTTTTTACCCGCGTTAGAAAGAATAGATATTAGTGGTTAAAAAATAGAATTTGAAAATTTTGCTCTTTTTTCTTTTTATTTTTCAGGTTGTTCTAAAAAGGAGACCGAAAATATCAATTTAAGGCTTTAATATTATAAGACAAAAACCCGAAGTTGCTTTTCCAGCGCATTTTTATAAAGGGTAGAGCTTGTCATTGCGAGGAACGAAGCAATCTTTTAGATTCCTACGCTTCACTGTGTTTTGCTCGGAATGACAGCGTTCGTCACTTCGAGTAACGAAACGAAGTGAAGTGTATCAAGAAGTAGATTCATTACAGTTCTCGATACAAAAATTCTTTAAATTTTTCTACTGAACTGACGAAAGTTGTATTTGATTTTTTCAGAATTTAAAATCCTAAAACCTCCTCAATTTTTCTTGCAACTTTTTCTGCATTGGGAAGCATTTCTTTTTCAAGAACCAAGTTGATTGGGACTGCTGGTAGATTCAAAGAACCCATGGCTTCAACTGGCGCATCCAAATGTTTGAAGCAAGTTTTTGTAATTCGGTGTGCTAAAGCTTCTGCAAACGAATTCTGGATTTGTTCCTCCGTCAATACGATGCATTTACTGTGTAATTTTACTCTTTCAAAAATTAATTCTTCATCCAAAGGAATCAACGTTCTAAGGTCGATGATTTCTACTCTTCCCTCGAAATTTTTTGCAGCTTCTTTTGCCCAAAAAACGCCCATTCCATAGGTTACGACAACGAGAGTTCTGCCTTTTTGGATTTCGGTTTCATTGGCGTTTAGGACAATATTTCCTTTTCCAAAAGGTAAAATATAGTCTTCCGCAGGTTCTACTGTTTTAGCGTCTTCCGTTCCCGGAACTTTGCTCCAATAGAGACCTTTATGTTCCAACATTACCACTGGATTTGGATCGTAGTAAGCTGCCTTCAAAAGACCTTTGAAATCTGCTGCGTTACTTGGATAAGCGATTTTAATCCCTTTAATATTCGCCAAAATACTTTCGACACTTCCACTGTGATAAGGACCACCACCGCCATAAGCTCCAATCGGAACTCTAATGATATTGCTCACCGGAAATTTTCCTTGGCTTAAATAAGAAGATTTGGAAATTTCGGTAATTAATTGATTGATACCTGGATAGATGTAATCTGCAAACTGGACTTCTACAATAGGTTTAAGACCAACAGCACTCATTCCTGCGGTAGAACCAATGATATAAGCTTCTTGAATTGCGGTATTGAAAACTCTTTTGCTTCCAAATTTTTTTCCTAAAGTCACGGTTTCGCGGAAAACACCACCAATTCTTTCACCGACGTCTTGACCGTATAATAGGGCTTCGGGATGTTTCCACATCAATTCTTGAATCGCGTGAATGGCTGCGTCTACCATCACGATTTTTTCACCGTTTTCTGGATTTCTTGTTCCGGTTTCTTCGGTGATTGGCGTTGGAGCAAATACAAAATCTTCAACTGTTTCTGGTTTTGGGTCTTCTGCTTCAATAGCTTTTTGAAAAGCTGCTTCTGCTTCTTGACGGCATTTTCTTTCTATTTGCTTGAGATATTCTTCTTCTAATCCTTCTTCCAAAAGATAATTTTTAAGAATAATTCCTGGGTCTTTAGCTCTATGTTTTTCTAAGTCGGCGTCATCTCGATAAAATTCTCTTCTGACGCCAGAAGTGTGGTGTCCGATCAGAACAGTTTTTGCACAAACGAGCATCGGTTTTCTCTCGTTTCTAACGAAGTCTACCGCTTTTTTCATGGCTTCGTAACTTTCGACAAAATCGGTACCGTCAACACGCATTCTATTTAACCCAACAAAACCGGCAGCGAAATCGTAGGCATCGGAGGTTCTTGCTTCTTCTTTGGTTACCGAAATTCCCCATTCGTTATCTTGAACCAAAAAAATAATCGGTAATTGATGAAGTGCAGCAAATTGAAAAGCTTCGCTTACTTCTCCTTCTGTCACCGAATTGTCTCCAAAACTACAAACAACAATTGGATTGTTTTCGAAGGTTTGAAGGTTAAAATCTTGAATATATTTAATTCCTTGCGCTACGCCAGTGGTTGGAATGGCTTGCATACCTGTTGCGGAACTTTGATGAATAATTTTTGGTTTGTCACCCTGCAAACTTGATGGATGCGAATAATAGGAACGTCCTCCAGAAAAATAATCATCCTTTTTTGCTAAAAGTTGTAGCATTAACTCATAAGGTTGAAATCCAATTCCCAAAAGCATACTCTCATCACGATAGTACGGCGAAACCCAATCGTCTTTTGTCAAATGATACGCAGTTGCCAATTGGATGGCCTCGTGACCTCTGGAGGTACTATGAACGTACTTTGTTATAGGTCTGTTCTCCTCATAAATGTCGGCCATGGCTTTGGCTAACATCATGTGTTCATAGGCTTTTAGCGAAATTTCTTGGTTGATTCTTCTTTCAGTAGTTTCCATTGTCACAAATATACTTTTTTTTTGAAATGCTGAAATATCTTTTGAAATAAAGGGTTAGTAACCTTTGTGGAAAATCCAATTTTTATTTGACTTTTTTTTCGTTTATTTTTACCAAAATTAAGAAGAATTTGGGGTGCTTTTTAGTTTAAAACTACCCCCGTCTTTCTAACAAGTTCGAAATCCACCCCTTCAAAGAAAGGGAATTTTCAACACCAAATTTTAAATTTTAGAATGTATTTAGTTTTTGATACAGAAACCACAGGTTTACCGCAGAATTTTAACGCTCCCGTTTCGGACTCTGACAATTGGCCAAGAATGGTGCAGATTGCTTGGCAACTGCATGATGAAGCTGGAGAATTGATTGAGAATAAGGATTATATCATTAAACCAGAAGGTTATGATATTCCCTTCAATGCTTCAAGAATTCACGGGATTACTACAAAAATGGCGAAGGAAGAAGGTCGCGATTTGGAGGAGGTTTTGATTGAATTTAATGAAGTTTTAAAAAAGGCAAAATTTGGTGTTGGACAAAATGTAGAGTTCGATTACAAAATTATTGGTGCCGAGTTTTTCAGAAAGCAAGTTGAAAACCAGCTACAAGACCTTCCGAAAGCCGATACCATGATTTTTGGTACGGATTTCTGCGCTATTCCAGCAAAAGGTGGGCGCTATAAATCTCCTAAGCTGGAGGAAATCTACGAAAAACTTTACGGAGAAAAATTTGATGAAGCGCACAATGCTGCTGCCGACGTTAATGCGACGGCGCAAGTGTTTTTCGAAATGTTGAGGATTGGAGTTATTGAAGCTACTGACCTCAAACTACCTGAAACTTCGATTACGGCGTTTAGGACTAAAAATCCTAACCCTATTACCCCTTTCAAAATCGAAATTCGAAAGCAAGTCAATAAGTCCAAAAAGAAAAAATCGGATTTTGGAGACGCTGCTGATATTGATTTAGGGGACTATTTTAATTTTCATAATCATAGTATCTATAGTTCTTTGCAGTCTTCGACTTCGATTTCGCAGTTGGTCGATCAGGCTTTGAAGAATAATTTTCCTGCGGTGGGAATGACCGATTTGGGGAATTTGATGGGTGCTTTCAAGTTTGTTTCGGAAGTAGAAAAAGCTAATTCTAAAATTAAAGGTGACTATCAAAAATGGTTGGAAAAAAAGGAGGAAGCTGAAGCAGAAGGTAAAAAATTCGATGAACCAGAACCACGAAAAAAAGAGCTGATTCCTATTCTGGGATGTGAGTTTTATCTTTCTGATAGACCAGAGCAAAAACAGTTTACGAAGGATGACCCAGACCGAAGAACGAATATTGTTTTGTTAGCAAAGAATCTTAAAGGGTATAAAAATTTGGCCAAACTTTCGAGTTTAGGGTATGTTCATGGTTTCTATTTTGGAGTTCCAAGGATTTCCAAGACGATGATTGAGGAGTACAAAGAAAATTTGATTGCCGTTTCTGCGGGAATTAATGGGGATATTCCGAGTGCGATTTTGGAATATGGAGAGCAACGAGGAGAGGAAGTATTTCTTTGGTGGAAACAAGCGTTCGGTGATGATTTTTATGTTCAGATTCAGAATCATGGTGCGGAAGAAGAGGAGCATCTTAACGAAGTTTTGCTTCAGTTTGCTGACCAACATGAAATTAAAATTTTAGCTCAGAACGAGACTTATTATACCGAAAAATCGGATGCCAATGTTCAGGATATTTTGTTCTGTATCAAAGATGGTGAAAAATTAACAACGCCTGTTGGAAAGGGATTTGGAAAAAGGAGAGGATTGCCAACAACGGATTATTATCTTAAAAGCGAAACCGAATTAAAGTCTGCTTTTCGTGATTTTCCTGATGCGTTCGAATCTTATACCGAGTTTTTACAAAAATTTGAACCTTATACTTTAAAAAGGGATGTTTTGCTTCCAAAATTTGAAATTCCTGAAGAGTTTCAAGATCCAGAGGACGAAAAAGATGGAGGGAAAAGAGGGGAGAATGCTTTTCTCCGTCATCTTGTTTATGAAGGTGCGAGAGCACGATATAAAGAAATTACCCCAGAGATTGCAGAGCGTTTGGACTTCGAATTAGAAGTTGTCGCAAAGACAGGTTATCCAGGATACTTTTTGATTGTTCAGGATTTCTGTAATGAAGCAAGAAAAATGGGTGTTTGGGTAGGTCCTGGTCGAGGTTCTGCTGCAGGTTCTGCGGTTGCTTATTGTACTGGAATTACCAATGTTGACCCCATCGAATATCAACTCCTTTTTGAGCGTTTTCTTAATCCTGAAAGGGTGTCTATGCCCGATATTGATATCGATTTTGATGATGAAGGACGAGACCGAATCATTAAATGGGTAGTGGAAAAATATGGTCAAAGTAATGTTGCGCAGATTATAACCTATTCGGTTTTGGGAGGAAAATCTGCAATTAAAGATGCAGGTCGTGTTTTGGATGTTTCGATTCCTGATACCAACAATATTGCGAAACTTATTCCGCCTACTCCAGGAATGAATATCGCCAAAGCTTTTTCAAAATACGAAAAATTAGCTCCAGAAGACAAGGTTTTAGTGGACGAAATGAAGAAGATTCTGGAGGATAAGAGTGATGCTCGTTACGATGTTTTGGCTGCGGCTCAAAAGATGGAAGGAGCAGTCAGAAATACGGGAATCCACGCCTGCGGTGTAATTATTACGCCAGAAGATATTTCTAATTTGGTTCCTATTACCACGGCTGCGAAAGATGCGGATATTCTTGTTTCTCAGTTTGATAATTCGGTTGCAGAAAGTGCAGGTCTTTTGAAGATGGACTTTTTGGGACTTCGTACTTTGAGTATTATCAAAGATGCTATTACTTTAATCAAAGACCGTCATGGTGTGGATATTAATCCAGACGAAATTCCTTTGGATGACGAAAAAACTTATCAGCTATTCAAAGAAGGAAAAACAGTAGGTATCTTCCAGTATGAAAGTCCCGGAATGCAGAAATACATGAGGGAGCTTAAACCAACTAACTTTGCCGACCTTATTGCGATGAACGCTTTGTATAGGCCAGGTCCGATTAAATATATCCCGAACTTTATCAATAGGAAGCATGGTCTTGAGGAAATTCAGTATGACCTTGCTGAGTGTGAAGAATACCTTGCTGAAACCTATGGAATTACCGTTTATCAGGAGCAGGTAATGTTGCTTTCTCAGAAATTAGCCAACTTTACCAAAGGTGAAGCGGATACCTTGAGAAAAGCGATGGGTAAGAAGCAGAAAGATGTTTTGGACAAGATGTATCCCAAGTTCGTTGAAGGTGGAAAAGCCAATCAATTAGATGAAGAAAAATTGAACAAAATTTGGAAGGACTGGGAAGCTTTCGCTGAATATGCTTTTAATAAGTCTCACTCTACTTGTTATGCATTGATTGCTTATCAAACCGCTTATCTTAAAGCCAATTATCCCGCAGAATATATGGCGAGTGTGATGACGCACAACCTCAATAATACCAAGCAGATAACCCTCTTTATGGAGGACTGTAAAAATATTGGGGTTGATGTTTTGGGGCCGAATGTTAATGAAAGTCAGTATCAGTTTTCTGTTAATGCGAATGGTCAAATTAGATTTGGACTTGGAGCAATTAAGGGAATCGGGGAAGGACCGAGTGAGGCGATTACTTTGGAAAGGAAAAATGGAAAGTTCGAAAATGTATTTCACTTTTTTGAAAGAATTCCGTACTCGCAGATTAACAAGAGGGTAGTAGAGAGTTTGGTGATTGCAGGAGCATTCGATGAATTGGATAGATATCACCGAGCACAATATTTTGATATCGACCAGGCAAATCGTACTGTTCTCGAACGTTTGTTGAGGTATGGACAAAGTTTTCAGGATAGTCAAAATGAAATGGAAAATTCCCTTTTTGCAGACTTTGCCGAAGAAGTTAAAATTGAACTTCCGAAAATTAATCCTTGTCCAGAATGGCAGAATATGCACCAGCTTAACAAGGAAAAGGAGATTATTGGATTCTATATTTCTGCGCATCCCTTGGATGAATTCAAATTTCAGTATCAGTTTATTCAGGGGATGTTCTCCAAAAAACAAAATCTTGAAAAAATAGACACTATTATTCCTGAAGATGAATCTTTAGCAAAGATTGAAAAGAAAATTCTCACTTCAGAAGAAGAGGAGACAGAAGATGAAATTTTGGATTTGGAAACTACCTTAGAAGAAGGTGATGATATTATAGAAGAGGAAATCAAAGTTGTTGAGCCAAGAGGAAAATTTGGATTTCTTAATTTGGATGAACTGGATGCTTATCGAGACCGAAATTTCGGACCAGACCAAATTAGGCTTTTTGAGGAAACCAAAGATTGGAAAGAGAAAAGAAAAATTAATGATAGTCTTAGAGAGCTTACGGTTTCTGGATTGATTACCGAATATACGGTCAGAGACGGATTTAGAAGTGGCGAAAAAGTGGCATTCCTTACGTTGGAAGATTACTCTGGAAGTTATAGCTTCAGGCTTGGAGACAAAGATTATCTTCGATTAAGAGATCGATTGGATTTACAAAGATTCGTTATCTTGAAGGTTAAATTTTCAATTTCTAAAGATGGACGTGTTTTCTTGAACGTGGTTGATGTTTCAGAATTAAAAGAAGCAATTGAAGCATTTGCTAAGGAATTGACGGTGGTTGTTAATCTTGACGACTTGAGGGAAGACGATATTGAGTTTTTTAAGAAGAACTTACTTCAACAGGAAGGTTCGGGTAAGATTAAATTTGAAGTATATGATTCTCAAAATCAAAATTTTATTGAGTTACATACTTTGCAATCTCATTTAGTCATCAAGGAAGAACTTCTCAATATTTTTCATGAAGTAGATAAGTATAGGATCTATCTTAATTAGAAAGACTAAGTGTAAATTTTTTTGATTTTTTTAGTCAAGGTGAGTCTTTTAATTTATGCTGATTTTTTTTATCTTGTAGATTATATTTTTATTATTTATACGTTTTTGAAGTAAAACTACTGATAAAGTTAGTAATTAAATAAAATATTTGCTGTTTCATGCATAAATTTTATATATTTACCCTAAACTTAATTATTAAAAAAAAT